>DASUQN010000420.1:0-5715 GCA_036280515.1 Intrasporangium sp.
CAGGAGGTCGGGCTGCTCCTGGAGCTGCTCCCGGACGTCGCTGAGCGGGTTCCCCTCCCCACGACGGACGGTGACGACGAAGCGGTCCCCGATGAAGAGCATGACCTCGCCGGTCTCGATGTCACTCGTCTCGTCGATGTAACGCAGGGTCTTGAGCACGACGAAGAGGGAGCCCTCGTACTGCTCGATCTTCGCGCGTTGGTTGCCCATGACGGCGTCCTCCACCGCAAGGGGATGGAGGCCGAGCTCCTGGTTCACCAGCTGGAACTCCTCGCCGGTCGGGTCCTTGAGGCCGATCCAGATGAAGCCCTCCGAACTGTCCCGGAGGGCCGCGAGCTCGTCACTGAGGTCGCCGCAGTCAAAGCGTTGGCCGTGCCGGTAGATGGCCTGGTCCACGATCACCTGAGATCTGGGGGGGAAGCCCCGTCCTTCGGGGCGGGGAGGACGCCCCTGCTAGTCGGGTCGCTGCTGTCCACGGATGTACTCCTTGACGATCTCGAGCGGGCCCCCCGCAGGACGCGGCGAGGTAAGACGGCGACCACACATGGCCGCGGGTGCCTGCCCGGTTGACCCTGGCCCAGGTACTCGGCCCACGACCGCCGCGACGACACACCCTTGAGGGAGTTGGCGAGCTTGGACAGGGTGACGGGTTAGGGGTAGCGCACCAGCAGGTGCATGTGGTCTGGGTTCGCCGTTGAACTCGCGCAGCTGCGGACCGAGGTCGGTGCGCACGTCCCGCGTGTCCTGTTCGCGGTCGCTGGGCATCGCGTCGTTGCACACGCCACGCCGGTATGTGGTGACGAAGATCAGGTGCGCGTGCAGGTTGGACACGACGGATCGGCCGCTACGGAGGTTCGGGTCCGGCTCCCAAAGCGGTGTCATGGGCCAATGCCATACTCGAACACGTGTCCAGATACCGGCTGCGCCCTACCGCCTCGCAGGAAGTGCTGCTGCTGGAGGCGTGCGCGCACGCCCGGTACGTGTGGAACCTGGGCCTCGAGCAGCGCCTGATGTGGCGTCGCTGGCAGGGGCCGACGCCGGGACTGGCCGAGCAGAGCCGGCAGCTGACCGAGGCCAGAGCCGTGCACGAGTGGCTGGCGTCCGGATCGGTGACGGTGCAGCAGCAGGCGCTGCGGGACCTGGACCGGGCGTGGCGCAACTTCTTCGGCGGCACCCACGAGCGCCCCACGTGGCGCAAGCAGGGCGTGCATGAGGGGTTCCGGATCGTCGGGGCCCAGGCGTTGCGGGTCGAGCAGGTCAACCGGTCCTGGTCTCGGGTGCTGGTCCCGAAGGTCGGTTGGGTCAGGTTCGGACGGTCCCGGGCCCTGCCGGAGTTCAAGTCGTACCGGGTCACCCGGGACCCGGCCGGCCGGTGGCACATCGCGTTCGCCGCGGTCCCCGGCCCGATCCCGGCACCGGGCACCGGCGCGGTCGTCGGCCTCGACCGGGGCGTGGCTGTGGCCGTCGCACTGTCCACCGGGGAGCTGACCAGCCCGGGCCGGCTGCGCCACAAAGAGCGTGAGCGGCTGCGCCGGCTGCAGCGCCGCCTCGCTCGCGCCCGACCCGGGTCGAACCGGCGCGCCAGGACCAGGGCCGCGATCGCGCGGGTCACGGCGCGCGAGGGCGACCGGCGCAGGGACTGGGTCGAGAAGACCAGCACGGACCTCGCGGCCCGGTTCGACGTGATCCGGGTCGAGGACCTCAACGTCAGGGGCATGACCCGGACCGCGCGCGGCACGACGGGCGCGCCCGGCCGCAACGTGCGTCAGAAGGCCGGCCTGAACCGGGGCATCCTCGCCCAGGGGTGGGGCCAGCTCGTGACCCGTCTCGAGCACAAGGCCCCGGGACGGGTCGAGAAGGTCAACGCTGCGTACACGAGCCAGTGCTGCTCGGTGTGCGGGCACGTGGACGCGAGATCGCGCGAGAGCCAAGCGCGGTTCGTGTGCACGTCCTGCGGGTACACGAGCAACGCCGACGTGAACGCGGCCAGGAACATCGCGGCAGGGCATGCCGTGACAGCGCGTGGAGACCGGGGCAGTCGAGCCCGGTCGGTGAAGCGTGAACCTCAACACGTTCGACCTCCCGAGGTCGCGTAGTTGGAATCCCGGCGATCATGGCCGGGAGGATGTCAAAGGGAAACCGTAGACGACGGGGGGGACCGGGACCGGACCGGAGCACGGTGTCACCGGGCGACACCGATCAGCGCGCGTCTCAGGGCGTCACTCCCGCCGCCCGCCGCACCAGGCGCCGCGAGGCCGCCACGGAAGCCAACATCGTCGCCGCAGCGACGGCCGCCGCAGCCAGGAACCGGACGATGAGCGTCACGTCCACGTAGTTCAGGAACGGCAGCATGAGGACCAGGACGAATCCGGCGGAGACGACGACCGTCACGGCGAGGGGTAGCCCGATCTCGTGGGAGCGTGCCCGGTGCAGGGTCGACAGGGGAGTGCCGGCGAGGCTGAGTGCGCGGTACTGGGCACGCTGGTCGAGCACTCGCGCAGCCTGGACGACGCCCGTCGACGTCGCTGCGATGACCGTGATGATCGCGAGCGTCACCATGGCGCCGGTTGACATGTCCTTTGCCATGATCGCGTCGGCGGCCCGTTGCTGGCTCGCCTCCGATGTCGCGAGCGTCGTGAACCCGGTGACGATGATGCCCAGCCCGAGGGCGCCGACGGCCCGCCAGGTGCTCCGTGGGTCGTCGACGATGCGCCGAGCGGCCAGCAGCGTGGCCGACGTGGGCGCGAACCTCGCAGCGACTCGCCCGGCCACCATGACGACCCAAGGGCCCAGGCCGTTGACGGCGAGGATCATCGCGGACAGGACGACGACGGCGGTGGCGCGGTCGGGCCGGTCCATGGTGTTCACGGCGAGGAACCAGACGACCCCGACGATCACAGCCACGGCCACGCGCACGGCGCTCAACCGGCGCGGTGTCGTCCGCGCCGCCACGCCGAGGGGACCGATGACGACCTTGGCCAGGGACGAGAGCCCCGAGATGAGCGCCACCGCGACCACCGCCACGACGACGAGGGCGACCTGGCCGATCGGCAGGATGAGCTCTGACACCTCGAAAGTCCGCCCCTGGAAGGTCAGCTGGGCCACGAGCGGCAGGGCAGCCGCGTAGCTGGCCACGCCCGACAGCGCCCCGACAGTGGCTTGGGTCGCAGCCTCGGCCAACGTCATGACCGTGACCTGGGCGGACGTCGCCCCGCTCAGACGCAACGCCGCCAGCCGCTGGTCGCGGCGGGCGATGGCCAGCCGGGCCGCGACCCCGCCGAGGGTGAGGATCGGGATGACCAAGCAGGTCACCGCGACCCAGGCCAAGGTCACGTAGGTCTCGCCGATGGTGGGCCACAACGCATCCGGCCCGGAGACGTCATCGGCGTTCCTCGTCTCGAAGGCGCGCAGGCCGCCGAGGCTGACGAGCAGCGCACTCGTCGCGACAGCGAAGGCGATGACCGACAGCAGCCCCGGCACCCGGTCGTGCTGGGCATCCAACCTGCGCATCCGCCACCACAGGGAGAGCGCCGCGGTCATGCCCGGACCTCCCCGCCCTCGACGAGGCCGTCACGCATCCGCACGACGCGGGAGCACCAGGCGGCGACGTTCTGGTCGTGCGTCACGACGACGAGGGACGCGCCGCTGTGGGCGGCCAGGTCGGTCAGGTGCCGCATCACCTCGGCACTCGTCGTCTGGTCGAGGGCGCCGGTGGGCTCGTCGGCAAAGACGACACCCGGCTGCCCGACCAGGGCCCGAGCAATGGCCACCCGCTGCGCCTGACCTCCGGAGAGCTCACCGGGCCGGCGCCGCTCCAGCCCGGCAAGGCCGAGCGGGCCGAACAGGGCCCTGGCTCGGTTGGTGGCCTCGCCGCGCCGGACGCCGTCGAGCAGCAGGGGTAGCGCGACGTTCTCCACGGCGGGCAGTTCCGGCAGCAGCATGCCCTGCTGGAACACGAAGCCGAAGTCCTGGCGTCGCAGCAGGGTCCGATCCGCATCGCCGAGCCTGGCCACGTCCCGGTCGTTCCAGAGCACCTGGCCCGAGGTCGGAGCGAGGATGCCCGCGAGCACGTGGAGCAGCGTCGTCTTGCCGGAGCCCGACGGCCCCATGACGGCCACGCTCTCGCCGGGCTCGATCGTCAGCGAGACGCCGCCGAGGGCGGGGAGGGTGCCGTCCGATGCGGGGACGTAGCGCCTGACGAGGTCCCGTGCGATGAGGCGACCGTTGGGGGCTGGGAGGGAACGGGCGTGCGAGCGCGCGCCCAGCGGCATACGGCTTGCTGGTGTTGTCGGTGTCCTTGGCATGCCCCAAGGCTCACCCGGGCAGGCAGCCCGCCGCGTCGAACGTCGGTCTGGAGGTGGGGCGCCTGCCTACGACCTGGGTATGACGAAGGGGCCGAGGAACTCGTCCCCGGCCCCTTCTGGGTCGTGCTTGGTCCGACCAGGTCAGGCCGTCTCGGTGCCCGACCCCGCGCTCGGGCCGGCGCTGCCGGTCACGTCGCGGGTCGGGTCCGGGACGCCGACGAGATCGGCGCCGAGCGCCTCGTCGAGCGCGGGGCCCTCCGGCAGCTCCGGCAGGTCGTCCGCCGGTCGGTGACCGGGGTGGGCCATGTCGGTGAAGGTGAACTTCTCCTCCTTGCCCTCGCCCTCGGTGCCGACCTTGATGTACTGGCCGGAGGTGAACTCGGCGTAGAGGATCTTCTCGGACAGGGCGTCCTCGATCTCGCGCTGGATGGTGCGACGGAGCGGCCGCGCGCCGAGCACGTGGTCGTAGCCCTTCTTGGCGAGCAGGTCCTTGGCAGCCTGGGTGAGCTCGATGCCCATGTCCTTGTCCTTGAGCCGCTTGTCGAGCTTGGCGATCTCGAGGTCGACGATCTGGGTGATCTCCTCGCGCGACAGGTGCGGGAAGACGATCGTGTCGTCGACCCGGTTGAGGAACTCGGGCCGGAAGTGCTGCTTGAGCTCGTCGATGACCTTCGACTTCATCCGCTCGTAGTCGGAGCGTGAGTCCGGTCCGGCCGAGAATCCCATGTTCGCCTTGGAGATGTCTCGCGTGCCGAGGTTCGTGGTCATGATGATGACGGTGTTCTTGAAGTCGACCATCCGGCCCTGGGAGTCGGTGAGGCGGCCGTCCTCGAGAACCTGCAGCAGGCTGTTGAAGATCTCCGGGTGGGCCTTCTCCACCTCGTCGAAGAGCACGACCGAGAACGGCTTCCGCCGCACCTTCTCGGTCAGCTGGCCGCCCTCCTCGTAGCCGACGTAGCCGGGCGGGGAGCCGAAGAGCCGGCTCACCGTGTGCTTCTCGGAGTACTCCGACATGTCCAGGCTGATGAGCGCGTCCTCGCTGCCGAAGAGGAACTCGGCGAGCGTCTTGGCGAGCTCGGTCTTACCGACGCCGGTCGGGCCGGCGAAGATGAACGAGCCACCGGGACGGCGCGGGTCCTTCAGGCCGGCGCGGGTGCGCCGGATGGCCTGGGACAGGGCCTTGACGGCGTCGTTCATGCCGACGATCCGCTTGTGCAGCTCGTCCTCCATGTGGAGCAGTCGGCTCGACTCCTCCTCGGTCAGCTTGAAGACCGGGATGCCAGTGCTGGCCGCCAGGACCTCGGCGATGAGCTCCTCATCGACCTCGGCCACGACGTCCATGTCGCCGGACTTCCACTGGGCCTCACGCTCGGCCTTCTCGGCGCGGAGCTTCTTCTCCTCGTCGCGGACC
>DASUQN010000421.1:0-2599 GCA_036280515.1 Intrasporangium sp.
CGGTCGTCCGCGGGCCGCTGGAGCGCCACGACGCCGAACCCGATCGACTCGACCCCCCGCGAGGTGAAGTCGTGCAGCCACGCGGCACAGAGGCGGTCGTGCTCCGCCGAGCCGGGCAGGTGACCGCCGTCGCGACTCCACAGCTCGGCGTACTCGGCCGGGTCCTGGACCTCCCGCTGGACGACCCAGGCGTCGAGGCCAACCCCCTCGAGCCACTCGTCCCAGACGTCGCGCCACGACCGACCGGCAGGCACCTCCCAGTTGCCGAGGAGCTGCGCGACGCCACCCGGCTCGAGGACTGCCTCGAGCTGCTGGACGAGGGAGCGCACGACCGCGTCCCCGGGCCGCCCTCCGTCCCGGTACTCGTAGACCGGGACGTCCTCGTCGCGCGGCGTGATGACGAACGGCGGGTTCGACACCACGAGCGAGAAGCGCTCACCCGCAACGGGATCGAGCAGATCGCCGATCCGGAAGTCGACCTCCAGCCGGGCGAGGGCCGCATTGAAACGACCGAACGCGAGCGCCCGCTCGGAGATGTCCGTGGCCACGATCGACTCTGCGTGGCTGCCCAGGTGCAGCGCCTGGACGCCCGCCCCGGTGCCGAGATCGAGGGCCCGACCGACTCGTCGGCGGATGGTCCACGATGCCAGGGTCGTCGTGGCGCCGCCGATGCCGAGGACGTGGTCGGGTCGGAGGGGCTGACGGGTGACCAGCTCGGAGAGATCGGAGGCCACCCACCAGTCGTGCGTGTCATCGGAGTAGGGCCGCAGGTCGCACGTCGCGACGACCTGGTCCCCGTCGCCGCGCACGAGGCGCAGGGACCTGGCCCCGTCGCTCCGCAGGGTCGGTAGGGCGGTGTCCAGCGCAGCGCGGCTGACCGGCTGACCGAGCGTGAAGAGCCGGATCAGCGTGCCGCACGAGTCGGGGGTGGGCACAGCGGGGTCCGTCGAGTGGGGCGCGGGGGCTGTTGCGAGCAGCGCCGGCACCGGCTGCTCGCGGTGCAGGGCGGCGAAGGCGAGTGGTCCCAGCCGCTCGGCGACCCCGTCCACGGTGAAACGGGCTGCCAGGAGGTCGACGCGCAGCCGCGCGATGAAGCCGGCCTCGACGGCCGGCGGGGGCGGCGACGAGGGAACCTGCGGGGCCACCGGAGGCGAGCGGGTCAGCCGCGGGAGCTGGTGGAGGCGGGCGGCGTCGGCGCCTGCCCCTGCTCATCCGGCTCGCTGGCGTCCAGTGCCGCCTCGAGGTCGGGATAGATCTCGAAGACCTTGTCGAGCCCCGTGATGGCGAAGACCCGCAGCACCCGCTCGGCGGTGCCGACGAGCCGCATTGAACCACCACGGGTCCGAGCGATCTTCAGCCGTCCCACGAGCACCCCGAGCCCCGTGGAGTCGAGGAACGTGACGTCGCTCAGGTCAACGACGAGATCCGCGCGTCCGGCGTGGATCTGCTCGTCCAGCTTCTCCCTGACGAACGGTGCCGTGTAGACATCGATCTCGCCACCGAGGCGCACCACGGTGCGGTCACCGTGGTCGGCCCGGGTGATCGACAGATCCACCTGTGGCCCCTTCCCGTTTGTGCGTTGCCGTTGCCTCGCAACGACCCTGTATCTCCCTGACCTCGGGAGTAACATGCCCGGGTCGCCGTAACGGTACCCCGGCGACATACGGTTGCTCCACATGAACGGGTCTGACGCGCTGTCGGCAACACCCTTGGCGTCGCCCGGCGTCCGGGTGGCGGACGACCGCGCGCCGTTCGACCCGGCGGCCCTGCTCGGCCGGCTGGCCGGCGAACACCCCGAACGCCTGCTCCACGTCCACGAGCTGCTGGCACGGCCCGCTCAATGCGTCGAGTGGCCCGACTGGCTCGAGCCCACGCTCCTCGCCGCCCTGGTCGGAGCGGGCATTCCCGTCCCGTGGCGACACCAGGTCGAGGTCGCCGAGGCCGCCCACCGGGGCCGGCACGTCGTCGTCTCGACCGGCACCGCCTCCGGCAAGAGCCTCGGCTACCTCATGCCGCTGCTCACCGACGTCATCGACGGGACCCGGGCGCCGAACGGCCGTGGTGCAACGGCGCTCTACATCGCCCCGACGAAGGCCCTCGCCGCGGACCAGCTCGACCGCATCGCGCGCCTGGCCCTCCCAGCCGTCCGCCCGGCGACGTACGACGGCGACACCCCCGCCGACGAGCGGCGCTGGATCCGCGACCACGCCAACGTCGTCCTCACCAACCCCGACCTCGTCCACCACTCCCTTCTGCCGAGCCATGAGCGGTGGGCGTCGTTCCTGCGGGCCCTGCGTTACGTCGTCGTCGACGAGTGCCACGTCTACAAGGGAGTCTTCGGGTCACATCTCGCCGCCGTCCTCCGCCGACTCCGGCGCGTCGCCGCGCGGTACCGCGCGACTCCCACCTTCGTCTTCGCGTCAGCCACCGTTGCCGACCCGGCTGAGCACGCATCACGACTTCTTGGTATGCCGCTGAGCTCGGTCACCGAGGACGGCTCTCCTCGTGCGTCCATGACCTTTGCCCTCTGGGAGCCTCCGCTCGTCGTCGACGACCAGGGGCTGCCCAGTCGTGTCAGCACCGTCACCGAGACCGGCGC
>DASUQN010000422.1:0-7685 GCA_036280515.1 Intrasporangium sp.
CGGGCGTAGGATCGCCGAACGCCGTCGGTACGTCGAGCCGCCATCGGATGAGCCGGCCGGCGTCGTCCAGCACGACCGCGCCGCCAGCCTCAGCGTGGACGTCGAGCGCGATACCGGCGCGCCGTGTCCCCAACGGAGGCAGGCTGAGCAGCGGGGGATTTGCCAAGGCGGCCGTGGCAGTGTCGGCTTGGTGCGCCACGTCGACGACGCGCATGCTGCCGTCCACGCCGATGGCCAGCCATCGCGGCCGCGGTGCGGCGGCCTCGCTCTCGAGCACGGAGTTCTTGAGACCCTCGAGCGCAGCTCCGACCGTGGTGAGCGCCGGCACGGTGACGGGCTTCATGTCTGGCTCGTCCAATGACCAGACCGAGAGCGCGCCCGACTCGTCAAGCGCGCCCAGCTCGCCGGCGTTCACGGCCACGGCGGTGGCGACCGGAGGGGCGCCCGCCAACGGACCCCCTGCAGGCTGCCCGCCCGACAGCGGCCACAGGACCACTCCTCTGTGTTCTGGTCCGTCGACGGCCAGCGCGACGCTGTCGTGCTCACGATCGAGGACCACGTCCCTGACCAGGCCGTTGACCCGACGATCGAGCAAGGATGCGCATGTGCTCGCGGACAGCACCCTGACCGTGCTCGCAGCGGGGGACTTCGAACGGTCAGTGTTGACGACGACGAGCTGCTCTCCGCGCTGGTCCAGATCCAGCAGCTCGATGGGACCGCCGCCGACGCGACACACGATGGACGCCGTGCTCGCTCGCCAGCCTTGCACCGAGACGGCGGCTTCGTCGGTGCCCGTTTCGCCGCCGGAAGGAGTGGCGAGAGCGACGACCTGACCGTCGGAGGACAACGCCACGGCAGTGGCCGAGCCACGTGTGGCCTCACTCCCGGAGGCGCCCTGTTCCCACTCGACGACACCAGCGGCGTTGGCGACGACTGCCCGCCTTCCATCGGCAGAGATCGCACCCGCCGCGGCGGCATCCACGACCTGTGCGTACCGACGCGGTGCTGGGCCGCGGGTCAGTGCCACGAAGGGAGCGATCTGCACCTGGGCGTCTTGAGAGCGAGCGGCGCCTTCGAGGGCGAGCAGCAAGGAGAGGTCGGGGCGAGCAGGGGAGGCAGCCCGTGCCTCGCCTACCAGTCGAAGCGCCTCGGTTGCCGAGGTTGCATCGCGCGCGATGCCGACCTGCCGGACGAGCAGCACGGCAATCACCGAGAGCAGCACAAGCCCCGCGGCCAGTGCCGGAGTGGCCCAGGTCAAGAGCAGGCGTCGGCGGCGCAGCCGCGTCGCCGCCGTGATGTACTCCACGACCTGCGGCTCCACGGAGGCGTCATCCGCCCCCTGCCGTCGCAGCCACTCCTCGGCCTGCGCGAGCCGTCCACCGGTCAACGAGACCGTCCCACCCCCGGACGCGAGCCACTCGTGTGCGTCGCGCCGCAGCCAGGTCCGCGTCTGAAGGTCCTGCCGCTGCTCGGCCAGGCCTCTGGCCACCTGCGGCCAGGAGCGGAAGACCTCCTCATGCACCGCGGTGACGACTTCGACGGCGTCGGTCCCATCCGCCGCCGCGCGCCGGTCCCTGCTCACGAGTCGATACTTCTCCAGGGCCTCGTAGATGGGACCATCGTCGCCGCTCAGCGCGGCGACCTCGAGCTCACCGCGGGTGACGGTGCCGTTCGGCTGAACGTCGGCCAACCGCAGGTAGGCGCGCACGACGGCATCCTCGGACAGTCCCCTCTCGACCTGCAGCTGTCGCGTGACGTCAGCAGCCCGCCGCTCGATCACCCGTGCTACCGGCCCGATCGTGGCATAGCGATCGGCGCTGATCACCGCGGGCTTCAGCCGGGTGTGCCCCTCCGTGAGCTCCTCGAGCAGCGCCGCGAGGAGCGGCAACGCCTGCCCGCCACCCGTGTCGTCGAGCAGCTGCTCGACGAGCTCGGGCGGTTCCACCGAGATCCCGGCGAGACGTGCCGGCCCGAGAATCACCTGGCGGAGTGCCGATCGATTGAGTGGCCTGACCCAGACTGGATCCGTCCCGGTGAATGCCGCCAGGGCGTCATCACTCAGCCACTGGTCGAGCGAGGCACTTCGTAGCACGACGACGACGCGGGAGACTTCGGGGCCAAGTCCAGCAAGGCGTCGCGTGAGCGCGGCCGTCTCCTCGGCAGCCTCCGGGTTGAGCAGCTCCTCGGCTTGATCGATGCACAGGACCACCGGCGCACCGTTCGCGGCCAAGACGGCCATCGCCTCGCCGATTCCCCGTTCATCGTCGACGAGGCGCGCGATGTCGACCGGCGAGCCGGCGTTGACGAGCGCCGCGGCCACTTGGCGCAATGGATGACGGCCGGGATCGACCGGCGACAGGACGTGAGGAGCGTCGGGTCGGTGGGCGAGGCGTGGCAGTACGCCGGCCCGCACCATGGAGGACTTGCCGCATCCGGAGGGCCCGACCACGAGCAGTCCGGGCGAGCGCAGCCCGGCGATCCGGTCGAGCACCGTTCCGATCTCGGCCTCCCGGCCGAAGAGCACCGAGGCGTGGTCCGCTCCAAGCCGGATGAGTCCGGGATAGGGCGACCGGTCGGGATCCCAGGAGAAGGGATTGCCGGGGCCCAAGCCCAGCCGGGTCAGGTCCTTCACGAGGATGTCCACCGCGGCTTCCATCGTGGCCGCATCGGGCAGGGCCTGTTGTTCGCGCAGGAGCGGGTGGATGGGGAGGGGGCCTCGAGTCCTGTCAAGGGATTCGCGGGGTGCCGCCACCTGGACGACGGGACGGCCGCGGGCGACGGCGACCGCCACCTCCGTGTGGCACCACTGCGAAGTGAGCGAGTCATCGCTGGCGAGGAAGACGACAACCTGGGCCCTGTCGAGCTGGGCGAACAGCTCTTGAGCCCACCGGGACCCGGCGGGGATGCCGTTCTCACGGTCGTGGTCGCGGAAGACGTGGTAGCCGGCGCGTTCGAGGCCGGCTTCGAGCGTCAGCGCAGCCGCCAGGTCGCGGTGGCTGTAGCTGATGAAGATGCCAGTCACGTCGGCGGCTTACGGCCGAACCGTGATGGTGAACGCAAAGCCTTCCACGTCGTGGAAGATGTCCTGTGGCAGTGGGGTGGCCACGAGCTCGCATTGGTATTCAGCATTCTGCGGATCCTGCACTTCAACCGTTGCGACGTATTCGTTGATGCCTGCCCGTGCTGGGTATCCGGGTGAGACCGCATCCTCTGGGATGGTGCACTGCGAAGAGTTGGAGGTGACTCCCATGCCGTAGGCGTCGCCCGAGTTCTCCCGAATATGGATCCTGGCTGCGCCAGCGGAAGCGTCTGCCGCCCAACTGACAACTCGCTCCGGCACGGAGATCTGGACGGGTGGAGGTGTGATCGTGATGACGGCACGAACGGGAGGCGGCGCGACGACCCCGGACGCCGGCGGCACTCGCGCCTCGACGACGCAGGCCGCCGAGAGACTCGGGACATCCTCCAGCGTCAGGCGGTCGCCCTCAACCCGACACTTTCCGCTGCTGGAGTCGCGCGGATCGTCGGCAACAACCCGGTAGACGACCGGCGCCGAGGGTCTCGTGGTCGCTCGGAGCCTCAGCCGGAAGGGCCTCTCGAACTGGACGGTCCTGTCGGTGAACGTCAGTTTCGGCTTGAGGACTCGAGCAGTCGTGGCTTCGCGTGATGGCGTCGATGGCTCCGAGGTTCCGGTGGTCAACACTGTCGTCGGCTCACGAGGGTCGACCGTCGGGGGTGTCGTCGCCTCCACAGTCGGAACTGTCTGCACGGCTGTGGTCTCTCGGCCACCAGCCCCGCCGGGTGAGGTCGCCGCGTCGGGTGATCTGGACTGCTCGCCGCAGGCGACGAGCAGGAGTCCGGCCACGGTGAAGGCGACCACCTTCGCGGCGGTGGGAGGTTGGACAACGGTCGAACGTCGACGTTGTGCTGGCCTCCGTGAGCCCTCGGCTGCTTCCAAGCGCATCGTGTCTCTCAGCCTCGCGTGACAGACAAGACGTGTCGGCGACGGGGAAGAGATGTCCGAGACCGACACCGATGCCGACGGTGCTCTCAGAGCTCGACGGCGTTCAAGACTCCTTTTGGACCAACACAGGTCCCTCTTTTCACGCTAACACCACGATGGACGTCGCGTATCCCGAATCGACGGCGATCGCTGTGTCAGATGACGATCCCCGTGAACGCTGGTCGCAGAGCTGGGGCATGACTCTGACCGAGAACTCACGGCTGGCCACACCGCCCGCTATGTCCTGCGGCACCGCGAAGGCCGTGAACGTGCACGTATAGGAAGCGTCATGGGGGTCGGGCAAGGCGATCACCGCAGTGTAGGCCGTCGTGGGCGGACGTGCCGGGTAGCGGGGAGAAGGCTCGCCCGCCGTGCAATCACCATCCGACGTACCGACCCGCATGCCGTAGGCATCCCCAGAGTCCTCCCGGATGACGACCTCGATCTGACCACCGGAGTGGCGCCATTCGACTGGAGGAACGGACACCACAGCCCGACCGATCAGCGTGGGCGCTCGAATCGCCAGGAGGGCCTCGACATGGTCCCCTTTCGACGCTGGCACCACGCGCGCTCGGGGTATTCCGGAACGGGGTGATCCGTTGAAGCTCCATCCGAGCCGGAACACCACCGACCACAATGGCGTGATGCACCGCGATGGGATCGAGCGGCTGGCCGAGGCAGCAATCGGCCTCGTGGGCAATGGACGCCGCGCTCTGCTCGGCATCGCGGGACCACCGGGTGCGGGCAAGTCGACGCTGGCTGAGGAGCTTATCGAGGCG
Organism: Intrasporangium sp.; assembly: GCA_036280515.1. GTDB lineage: Bacteria > Actinomycetota > Actinomycetes > Actinomycetales > Dermatophilaceae > Intrasporangium. The sequence goes on from DASUQN010000422.1 coordinate 4,783, forward strand.
GTAGCCGCCGCCCAGGGCGCTGATTGGGTGGCGCACGTACCCATGGACGGCTTCCACCTGGCCGATGTCCAGCTCGACCGGCTCGGTGTCCGTGACCGCAAGGGCGCTCCGGACACCTTCGACGCCGACGGCTACGCACACCTGCTGCGCCGCCTGGTCGAGCACCCCGACCAGCCCATCTACGCGCCGGGGTTCGAGCGCACCCTCGAGCAGCCGATCGCCGCCGCCGTGGTCGTCCTCCCCAGCGCCCGCCTCGTGGTGACCGAGGGCAACTACCTGCTGCTGCCCGAGCCACGGTGGCAGGCCGCCCGTGCCCAGCTCACCCAGGTCTGGCACGTCACCACCGATGACGACGCGCGGCAGGCCCGCCTCGTCGACCGCCACGTCGCCTTCGGCAAGGACGCGGAGTCAGCGGCCCGTTGGGTGCGCGAGACCGACGAGGTCAACGCGGCCCTGGTCGCCTCCGCCTCAGCCGGCGCCGACCGCGTCGTCGTCAACACCGCGGATGGCTGGGTCTCCTGACAGACACGATGCCGTATGCCGCTGGGCTCGCCCCGCGCGAAGGCGCCGCCTGTGTGGGAGTGCACTCAGCGGCATACGGCCGAATGTGTGTGGAATGAGCTAGTTGGTCGGCTCAGAGCCGACGCGCGGAACGATGGGCAGCTGCTCGGCGATGCCGACAGACCGCTCGAAGGCAGCAGCGACGGCGAGCAACTGCCCTTCCGAGCCGGGACGCCCGACGAGCTGGACCCCCACGGGGAGGCCTTCGCCGGACAGGCCGCAGGGGAGAGCGACCACCGGGCAGGCCGTGAGGGTGATCATGAAGGTGATTGCGATCCAGTCGACGTAGGTGCGCATCGGGGTGCCCTCGATCGACGACGGCGCGGTCCAGTCGACCGGGAAGGGGCTGAGCGGCGCGGAGGGGACGACGAGGACGTCGTGGTCGGCGAAGAAGTCCAGGCTCCGCTGGATCAGCTCACCGCGGGAGCGCTCAGCCGCCTGGACGTCGGCGAGCGACTGGGTCAGGCCGAGCTCGAGGTTCCAGACGATGTCGTCCTTGATGCGGTGCCGGTCGGTCTCAAGCAGGTCTCCCCTGACCGTGGCCAGGAACTGCGCGCGCAGCGTCTGGAACGTGTCGTAGGCGCCGCCGAAGTCAGGCGCGTCACCCGTGACGTCAGCCCCGAGATCGCGCAGGTGGCCGAGGGAGCGCTCGGTGACGTCGCGGATCTCGCGTTCGACCGGCAGGATCCCGAGGTCGGGCGTGTAGCCGACCCTGAGGAATTCGGGGACCTGGCCGAGCTGCTCGACGAAGCTCCGCGCTGGACGCTCCCGGGTCAACGGGTCATGCGCGTCAGGGCCGGCGAGCGCGTCGAGGAAGAGGGCGGCGTCGGCGACGTTGCGCGCCATCGGCCCCTCGACCCAGAGCGCATCGAAGGGGACCGGCGGTCGCTTCCGCGGCACGAGGCCCGGTGTGGGCCGCACGCCGACCACCCCGTTGTAGCCCGCCGGCGTGCGGAGGCTGCCCCCGAGGTCGTTGCCGGTGGCGAGCCAGGCGCTGCCCGACGCGAGCGCCGCGGCCGACCCACCCGACGACCCGCCCGCGCTCCGCCCGGTGTGCCACGGGTTGCGCGTGGCGCCCCAGACGGTGTTGTACGTGTGCCCACCGGCGAACTCCGGCACGTTGCTCTTCGCGTAGGGGATCCCGCCGTGCACCTCGACCTGGCGGACCATCGCATCCGACTCGACGGCCACGGTGTCCGCGAAGATCGGCGACCCGTTCGTCGTCAGCTGGCCGGCGACGTCGTTGTAGTCCTTGATCGCCACGGGGAGGCCGGCGAGCCACCCCCGGTCGGTGGGGACCCGGCGCTCGCGCTCGAGCTGAGCCGCGGCCGCCCGGGCCGCCTCGAAGAAGCGGATCGGCAGCGCGTTGACGGCCTCGTCGGTCGCGAGCACGTGCTCCTCGAGGAGGGCGAGGACCTCGGTGGGGGAGACGTCGCCCGCTCGCAGCAGGCGCACGACCTCGGTGGCGGTCGAGTGGATCAGGTCGGTCATGAGGACACCCTCGCCCGAGCGGCTCCGCCGTTCAACTTTTCGACAGCCACCACTCCGCGTCCAGGCTGGTCCGCGGTAGCACCAGAGGTGGTATGCCGCTGAGCTTCGTTGCGCTGGAAGTGCACTCAGCGGCGTACCACTTCAGCGTGTGCAGTGCCAAGTGGGCGAGAGCTGGCGCACTACCCGATCGGGGGCAGGAGCCCGAAGAGCCGGAGGCAGACTGAACGGCAGTCGCACGTCGCCGGATGCATCGACGACTCTCCCTTGCGCTAACCCGTTGACGGACCCGCGGGCGCGGGAGACTGGCGGTGCTCCCCGAAAGGACTCCTCATGAGCGCCACACCCAGCGTTTCCGGCACGTACGGTGTCCACTCCGAGGTGGGAACCCTGCGCAAGGTCCTGGTCTGCCGTCCCGGCCTGGCCCATCGGCGGCTCACCCCAGCGAACTCCGACGACCTGCTGTTCGACGACGTGCTGTGGGTCGAGAACGCCGAGCGCGACCACGCCGACTTCGTGCGCAAGATGACCGACCGGGGCGTCGAGGTCGTCGAGCTGCACGACCTGGTCACAGCAACCATGGCGATGCCGGGCGCTCGCGACTGGCTGCTGGACCGACTCATCGTCCCGAACGAGGTCGGTCTCGGCCTCGTCGACCCGACCAGGGCTTACCTCGACTCGCTCGAACCACGCCGGCTCGCCGAGCTGCTCATCGGCGGCCTGGCCACCAACGACCTGCCCGACGACCACCGCACGCCGTACGTGGGGCTGGCCCGGGAGTCCACCGGAGAGCGCGACTACCTGCTGCCACCCTTGCCCAACACCCTCTACACCCGCGACACCACCTGCTGGAT
>DASUQN010000423.1:0-2314 GCA_036280515.1 Intrasporangium sp.
GTCGTCGTTGGAGTGCACACCCGGGCCACTCGTCGTCGCGGGAGTGCACACCGGGGCCACTCGTCGTCGCTGGGGTGCACACCGGGGCCACTCGTCGGGCGGGAGGGCTGGGAGCGAGCGGGCGTGCGGGAGCGAGCTCAGCGGCATACGGGCACGTGTCCATGGGGCCCGCCACCACCTTTGGGGCGGCGCCTGTGTGAGCCCGCCAACGCGTGACTCAGGTCACCTGTGGTGGCAGTCTCAGGAGGGTGCACGGGCGTGAACGGATGGCTACGTTCGGGTAGGAATCCATGACGCCAGCGACCAAAGGACCTCAGATGCAGGCCATCCGCGACGCCATCCTCTCCGGGGACCGGAGCCAAGAGACCTTCTCGAACCTCTCGATCCCCGAGACCTACCGGGGCGCCACCGTCCACAAGGACGAGGTGGGCATGTTCGAGGGGCTCGCGACCAGGGACAAGGACCCGCGGAAGTCCCTGCACATCGACGACGTGCCGGTGCCCGAGCTCGCGCCGGGCGAGGCCCTCGTAGCGGTGATGGCGAGTGCCATCAACTACAACACCGTGTGGACCTCGATCTTCGAGCCGCTGCCGACGTTCGGATTCCTCGAGCGTTACGGGCGCACGTCGGTCTATGCCCAGCGGCACGACCTCCCCTACCACGTCGTCGGCTCCGACCTCTCCGGCGTCATACTGCGCACTGGCCCGGGGGTGTCCAAGTGGAAGCCGGGCCAGGAGGTCGTCGCCCACTGCCTGTCCGTCGAGCTCGAGGACGCGGACGGCCACAACGACACGATGCTCGACCCACAGCAGCGGATCTGGGGCTTCGAGACGAACTTCGGCGGCCTCGCCGAGCTGGCCATCGTCAAGGCCAACCAGCTCATGCCGAAGCCCGACCACCTCACGTGGGAGGAGGCCGCCTCCCCCGGGCTGGTGAACTCCACCGCGTACCGCCAGCTCATCTCGAAGAACGGCGCCGCGATGAAGCTCGGTGACCGCGTCCTCATCTGGGGGGCGTCGGGTGGCCTGGGGTCCTACGCGACGCAGATGGCCCTCGCCGGCGGTGCCACCCCGATCTGTGTCGTGTCGTCTCCGGAGAAGGCGGAGATCTGCGGCGCCATGGGCGCCGACCTCATCATCGACCGCAACGCGGAGGGCTACCGGTTCTGGAACGAGGACGGCACCGAGCAGGACCCGAAGGAGTGGCAGCGCCTCGGCAAGCGGATCCGGGAGCTGACCGGCGGTTACGACGTCGACATCGTCTTCGAGCACCCCGGTCGCGAGACGTTCGGGGCCAGCGTCTACGTCGCGCGGAAGGGCGGCACCATCGTCACGTGTGCCTCGACGTCGGGCTACATGCACGAGTACGACAACCGCTACCTGTGGATGAACCTCAAGCGGATCGTGTCATCGCACTTCGCCAACTACCGGGAGGCGTGGGAGGCCAACGAGCTGATCAACCGGGGCCTGATCCACCCGACGCTCTCCAGGGCGTACACCCTCGACGACGTCGGCCAGGCGGCCCTCGACGTGCACCAGAACGCCCACCAGGGCAAGGTCGGCGTCCTCACCCTCTCGCCGGAGGAGGGCCTCGGGGTCAGCAACGCGGGCAAGCGCGCCCGGTTCGCGGCGAAGATCAACCGCTTCCGCGGAGAGTGACCCACGTGGTGTGCCGGTCACGGGCCGACACACCACGTTCCGAGCGCCTCACTCGGGTGCCTCGCGTAGGCTCCCGGAGTGACCTTCTGGCGGCGGTGGACGCAGTACCGGCGTGCTCAGCGCGACCGCATCGCTGAGGTGCGAGCACAGCAGCGAAGCGGCGGCCCCGCCGCCCCGGCCAGCCCCGCCGCGCCCGTCCAGGTCCAGGAGCGCCCGGTCCTGGAGGAGGCGCCCGCTCCCGACCTGCTGGCCAGCACGCTGCCGCTCGGTGAGCCCGGCAGGGACGAAGCCACCGCAGAGGCAGCCGGTCGGCCGGGCCGCGCAACGAGCAACGGCCGAAACCGGGACTTCGGCAGGGCCGGCACCCCGTTCAACCGCCAGTCGCCCTTCTACGTCGGGTTCGTCGGCGCACTGGGCGTGCTCGTGGCCTACGCGGTCATCCAGGCGATCGGCCGGCTGGACACGACCATCACCCTGCTCATCGTCTCCCTCTTTCTCGCCTTGTCGCTCAACCCCCTCGTCGAGGGACTGACTCGTCAGCGGATGCGCCGCGGGTGGGCGGTGGCGACCGTCTTCCTCGGCTTGCTGGCGGTGTTCACCCTCCTCGGCATGGTCGTCATCCCGCCGGTCGCCGCCGAGGCCACCGAGCTGTCCAC
>DASUQN010000424.1:0-7299 GCA_036280515.1 Intrasporangium sp.
GTAGATCCGGTCGACCACTGCGGCCGGCCGTGCCCGGTAGCGGTTGACGAACTTGACCACCGGGTCGAAGGCCGGGCCACCACCATGCTCGAAGCCGATGTCGGTGAAGACGAGCGACGCGGACTGGAGCAGCAGCGAGCCGAAGAACCCGGGGTAGCGGACCGCCGTCGACAGCGACGCGATCCCCCCGAAGCTCGACCCCATGAGGCACCGGGCCTCCGGTGAGTCGATGAGCGGCAGCCGCTCCCGGAGCAGCGGCACCAGCTCGCGGGCGACGAACCGCGCATGCGGGGCGTGGTTCGCGTACTCGCGGAGCCGATCCCCCGGCGGGACGAAGACCGCCACGAGCGGGTCGACGTCGAGGCGATGGATGAGGTTGTCGAGCACCGTCTTCATCGCCGCAAAGTTGAGATAGTCGGTCCCGTCGTGGACGACGAGGAGCGGATAGCGCAGCGCCCGGTTGAACCGAGCCGGCAGGTAGAGGTGGAAGCTCTGCTCGCGCCGCAGCGCCTTGCTGCGCAGGCTCTCCTCGACGAGCGTGCCGGGCCGGGCCTCCGGGTCGAACCGCACCCAGTCCGGCACCTCGTAGCCGAGGCTCGCGCACACGGACGAGGAGCCGAGCGGGCTGTGCGCCAGCCGCGGGTTGAGCGGGTCGTTGAACTGCTCGTGCCGCGCGCCACGCCGGATCTCGATCTGGTACTCGACGCGCGAACCCTCGGGCAGGACCGTCGTCACGGCCCAGAGGTCGGTCCCGGGCAGCCGCTTCATCGGGAGCGGGTCGGGCAGGCCGACGACCCGGTGACGCACCTGGGCCCCGTCGGCCTCACCGCGCCAGAGGAACGTCGCCCGTTCGCCCTCGATGATGGGAGATCCGTGCCGGGTCAGGAAGCGGTCAACCGCGGCTCCGTCGAGCGGCGAGCGGTCCCCCAGCCGGCTGATGGCGAGCCGAGCACTCATGCAGCCCCCCACGTGACAACCGCCCCGTCGGAGTCGACGTAGCGAACGCCCTGGTCAAGGACCGCCGACCCATGGCTCTGGCCACCTTCAACCGAGAACCGGACGATCGTCCCGTCGTCGAGCGGCACGAGGTGGTGGGCCGGGAAGCGGTTGGCGAAGAGCGCCATGCGCTCCCGATCCTCCAGGGCAAGGCGCCGCCGCGCGTGGGGCAGCGGAATGACCCCGCGCACCCGCCCCAGGCCCCGGTCGTGGACCTCCGGCGCCGTGACCCCTTGCGGCGCGAAGTCGTGGAAGAGCACGACCGGGTCGCACACCGCCATGGCGCCCGCTGACCAGGCGATCACCGGCGTCTGCAGCGGGATGGCCACGTCGAGCAGCCGCAGCGTCTCCATGAGGATGCCGACATGGCCCCCGGCAACGGCGACCACCGCCGCCCCAGCGATGATCTCGGCGACCTCTCGACGCTGGCGCGCCAAGGCCTCGCTCGACTGGACGACCTGCGATGTCGCGGTCGTGTCGACGATGCGCGCGACCTCGTACGCATACCAGTCGTCGACATCACGCAGCGCCTGCATGGCGGACCGCCGAGCACCTTCGGCGATGTCGTCCTTCGACGCGCGCCGCCTCACTGCAACGACGGTGTCCCATGCGGCCTGGAGCCGGATGCCGTAGAACGCCCGCAGCTCGGCGTGGCGGGTGCGGTGCTCGATGACGGCGACGCGAAGGTCCCGGTCGCTGGCGAGCGCCTCCACGGCCCGGCTGTAGAGACTGACGTTGACCCCCCGGTCGTCGAGCACCGCCCGCAGCTCGGCGTCCTCGGCCTCGCGCTCCTCCCACCCTGCGTTGACCATCGCAACGGGCCCGTCGCAGTCCAGGCTGCGCAGCGTCGCCTGCACCGTTGTCGTGAACCGTTGCGGCCCAAGCAGGATCGTCGTCACCGGATGCCCAGGCAGCTCAGCCTGCATGGACCTTGATGGTGCGACCGATGTCATCGAGCATCGCCCGGGCGGCGTCGTAGTCCGGGTGGCGCAGCCGGACGTACGCGTTGGCCATGTAGCCCGCCTCGACCGGCTGGGTCCCCTGCCCGAGCGGGGGGAAGTGCCCGTCGATGATCCAGTCGCCCAGGCGATGCTGGATCTCGTCGATCCCGTCGTAGCCCGTCACCACCCCGTCACGGTCAGGTCGGAGCGCGACGAGCCCAGCGGCATACGTCCGCTTCATCGGTTGCTCCGGGCGACGGTGGGTGACGATGTGCGCCCACTCGCGGTAGACGTCGACGTCGTTGGCCGCGGAGTAGAGGTCCCACGCGCCGACTCCCGGCGGGCGGCAGCCGATCTCCGAGAACCGGAGGCCCTTCGGCCCGTAGAACCACTCCATGTGCGTCGCCGACGTCTCGATGCCGAGGGCATCGATGACGCGACGACCGAGCTCGCGCACCTCGGCGTAGAAGTCGTTGCCGTCCACCCTGTTGGTGGTGATGAACTGCGGCGAGATCCACCGGTGCCGCATCGCCTCGAGGACGTTGGGGTAGTAATGGGTCACCCAGTCGTGCGCGATCCGGCCGTCGAGGGTGATCGTGTCGTAGAAGCCCTCGTGCCCCTCGACGAACTCCTCGATCGCGATCGAGGTCGCGCCCTCCTCACCGAAGCGCTGCAGCTCCCGCACGAGGTCGTCGTCGCTGTCGACGCGGACCGTGCCCGAGGCGCCGGCACCAGAACGGGGCTTGACGATGAGCGGGTAGCCCACAAGGTCCGCGAACTGCTTCGCCTCGGCAGAGGAGTCGATCGCGGCGGACTCGGCAGTGGGGACCCCGGCGGCACGGAGCGCGTCCTTCATCGACGGCTTGTCCCGGCACAGCCACGTCGTCCGCACGCTGGTGCCCGGGATGTTCGTCGCCTCGCGGGCCTGGGCAGCGGGCATGGTGTGCGCCTCGACCGTCGCCTCGAGCGCGTCGATCCACACCTTGTCCTGGAAGAAGCGGACGGCGTCGATGAGCTGCTGGACGTTGGTCACCGAGCCGACCCGGTAGTAGCCGCGCATGGCGCCGCGCAGGTCGTCCCCGAGGTGCGCGTCGTCCGACTCGCCGATGCCGTAGACGTTCGCGCCGACCGACGCCAGAGCGTGGACGAAGCGGCGCTGGTTCGCGGGGAAGGCCGGCTCGACGAAGATGATGTTCACCCCACCGACCCTAGGGGCCGATGGGGTGGACGTCACGGATTGCCGGAGCCTGCCGTCACTGTGGCTGCTCGCCGAAGTCCTCCTCCTCGAAGATGCGGCGGACCTCGACGCTGACCTCAGGGAAGAGGTCAGCGAAGCGGCGCCCCATCTCGATCGCTTCGGATTTGTCGGCCACGTTGACGAGGGCGAAGCCACCGATGACCTCGCGCGCCTCGGTGAACGGGCCGTCGGTGACGGAGAGACCCTTGGCGTCCTTGCGGATGATGGCGCCCTCGCTGCTCTGGTGGACGCCCTCGGCGGCGAGCAGGATGCCGGACGCCTGAACCTCGCCGATGAAGGCGTTCATCTTCTCGATGAACTCCTGGCTCGGGTTCCAGGCCTCCGGAAGGCTCTCGTCCAGCTTGTGAATCATGAGGTATCGCATGTCGGTCTCCTTCGTGACGGGCTGGGCCGGTCCCACCCTGTCACGGTCCCGTCGAACGCAGCCTCCTGCTTTCGACACTTCGCTTCAACACATGCTGTCGTATGCCGCTGACCTCGCTCCGCGCCCCGCCTCCCTCCCCGCGTGGTGGTGTCCGCTCAGCTGGCTCGGTCGGGCGGGCAGGCCGTCGTAGGGTCCGTTCATGGTGCACTTCCAGGTCCGCATCGACACGCCCCGTCCGGCCGACGAGGCGTGGGACCGAGTGCTCGACCTGCGGTTGCATGACCGCCTGATCCCGTTCACGCGAATCACGAGCGGCAAGGTGCCGGCGGCCGAGCTGCGCCCTGGGTCGGCCTTCCTGGCCCGGACCGGGCTCGGACCACTTGGCTTCGACGACACCATGGTCGTGACGGACTTGACTGCACCGGTGGACGACTCCGCTGGACTTGCGCGAATCCGGAAGCAGGGCAGGATCATCCGCGGTGTCATTGAGCTGCGGGTCACGCCGAGACCGGTCGGTTCGCGCGTCGAGTGGGACCAGGAGATCACCGTGTGGGGCATCCCCCGCGTCTTGGGGTGGCTGGTAGCGAGAGCGAGCCGAGCGGCATACGGCATGGCCTTGCGCAGACTGTTGGCACACGACTGAGGCGCCCGACCCCCAAGGGGCGGGCGCCTCGGGCGGGTTCGCCTCGTTCAGGCCGTCGCGGGAGCGTCGGCGCTCGTGTAGCTCTCGGCGCCCTTGGGGTCCGCTCCGTACTTGTTGGTGCCGACGTTGCCCGCCTGCGCGTAGAAGACGATCAGCACGATGAACCCGACGAGCGGAACGAGGCCGAGCAGGATCCACCAGCCGGACCGGTTCGTGTCGTGCAGCCGGCGGACGGCCACGGCGAGGCTCGGCAGGAGGACGGCCAGGTAGTACAGCGTCGTGATCGGGCCGGCATAGGCAGACCAGTCATCCCAGCCGAAGATGCGGTCGACGATCGTGGTGACGATGCTGGCGAGGAAGTTGAACAGGGTGAACATCCAGAACTCCGTGCGGCGGGCGCGCCCGCTGAAGCCGACGTAGTTCCTCAGTACCTTCAGGTACCACTCCATTGGGGTCTTCTCCTGATTGAAGATGGCGCGACCTCCGCGCCGCGGGGACACTAGCAGTCGGCGATCGCCTTGTGGGGGCGAAGCGCTCGCGCGTTTGTCGATCCCTAGATGACTGCGGTGCCGTGCTTGTTGTGGCGCCGCACTTACTGCGGTAGACTCGATCCATGGCTCCGAAGAAGTCACCGAACCCAGTTGGCCTGGCCGTCGCGGCGGCCGAGGAGGCGCTCCGGCACGTCGACCCCGACCAGCCGAGTGCCGCGCTGCCACACCTGAGGGAGGCACAGGACCACCTCACGCGGGCGATCGACGAGGCGATGGCGGCCACCGTCCTCGCCGAGGGCAGCACGATCCGGACCGCCGGAGTGCTCGCCGGGCTCTCGGAGAACGCCGTGGGGCCGCGCCTGGCCCGGACGACCTCGCTCTCGGCCTACGCGGCACCGGACGGCGGTCGCGTCACCGCATCCGGCGTCGAACGGGCCCGGTACGACCTCGAAGAGGGCCGCCACCGGAAGGCCCAGCCTGACACTGCACCACGACCGATGCGCTTCCGAGCCCGTCGGGACACCTGAGCCCTGCGCCACGACGGGCTCGTCCACCCAAGGAGGGATCATGACCAACCCGAACCTCACGCACATCGCCTTCCTGCTCGACCGCAGTGGCTCGATGCACTCGATCAAGGACGACACGGAGGGCGGCTTCAACGCCTTCATCGCCGAGCAGCGCCAGCAGGGCGGAGAGTGTCGAGTCACCCTCGCGCAGTTCGACAACGAGTACGAGGAGGTCTATCGGGACCTCCCGCTCGCCGAGGTCCCCGCGCTCCGTCTCGTTCCGCGCGGGTCGACTGCCCTGCTCGACTCGATCGGGCGGCTCGTGACGTCGACCGGGGAGCGCCTGGCTGCGGTGCCCGAGGACGAGCGTCCAGGCATCGTCATCGTCGGCATCATGACCGATGGTCACGAGAATGCCTCCCGCGAGTGGACCCACCCGGCGGTCAAGGCGCTCATCGAGCAGCAGACGAAGACCTACGGGTGGCAGTTCCTCTACTTGGGCGCCGACCAGGACGCCATCGAGGTCGGCTCCAGCATCGGTGTGGCGGCAGCGAACTCGATGACCTACAGCCGCGGCAAGGTTGCGGCCGTCATGGCGGCGACGTCGCGCAACATCGGACGAACCCGGGCGGCCATGGCGGCCGGTGCAACGGCCGAGCAAGCTGCGAAACTCATCGCCTTCGACGACGAGCAGCGCGCCGAGGCCCGCGAATAGGGCCTCACAGCCGGTCTGCACCCACGGGCGAAAGGCGGCGCGGAGGTACTTTGAGCGCATGACCGTCGCGGAGCCCCGGATGCTGTCCGTCGCGGACGGACCGCTCGTTGCCGCGGCCTTCGGTCTCGATGCTGGGGGACGACTGAGCGGCCCGGTCGCCCGTGGGCAGCTCGGCCAGATCTGGCGCCTCGACGCGGATGGCACGTCGTGGGCCGTGAAGGAGTGGTTTGCCTCGCCGGACGCTGCTGCGGTCGAAGCACATGAGGAGTTCGTCGGGGCTTCCCTGGCGGCCGGCGTCTTCACGCCCCGCTCGCGGTTGTCCGTCTGGGGGACGGTCCTCGCGGAGGTGGAGGGCACGGCCGTCCGGGTGCTCGAATGGGTCGACCTCGCCCCACGCACCAGGCGGCTCGACCCGGCCGAGGTCGGCCGGACGGTCGGGCGGCTTCACCTCGCCGGCACCCCTACGTCCGAGCGAATCATCAACTGGTTCAGCACCGGGATGGGCGCCCAGGCGTGGCGTGACACGCACCGTCGGCTCATCGAGGCCGATGCGCCGTTCGCCGATGCCCTCGAGGCGTTGCTGCCCGACCTCATCGCGGTCGAGGCGGTCATCGAGCCGCACGAGAGGGCGCAGGTGTGCCACCGCGACCTGTGGTCCGACAACGTCCTGGCGAGCGCTGACGGGCGGGTGTGCGTCATCGACTTCGAGAACGTGGGGCCTGCCGATCCGTCACAGGAGCTGGCGATGGTGCTCTTCGAGTTCGGGGACGACGATCCAGAGCGTGCCCGTGAATTGCACTCTGCCTACGTCGAGGCGGGAGGTCCCGGGCGAGTCAGCCGGCGGGGCCACTTCACCATGCTCGTCGCCCAGCAGGCGCACATCGCGTCCTACGCGTGCGCCCGGTGGATCGGTGAGAGCGACCCGGCAGAACGCGACCGGCTGGAGGCGTGGTTCCGTGAGACGCCGGAGGACCCGGTCACGCTCGAGCGGATCGACCGCATCCTCGCCGCAATCGAGTGAACACCTTCTGTGCCCGAATCTTGTTCACTCGAGTGCTCACCTCGGTCGAGTGAACAGGTTCTGGGCCCAAGACCTGTTTATTCGATGGGGTTGGGGGCCGAATCTTGTTCACTCGATCGAGTTGGCGATGACGTCGCGCAGCACCCTCGCCTGGCTGAGCTCAAGGTCCTTGGTGGCCGTCAGGAGCATGACGTCGGATTCCTTTGCCCTGGCGACGAGGTCTCCGAGAGCGCTTTTCGCCGGCTCGGACTCCAGCTCGCCCCGGTAGCGCTTCGCGAACTCCGCGCACTTCGCCGGATCGTGGCCGTACCAGCGCCGCAGCTCCGTCGACGGCGCAACGTCCTTGGCCCACAGGTCGATCCGG
>DASUQN010000425.1:0-4696 GCA_036280515.1 Intrasporangium sp.
GGGATGGTGACGCGGGTGTTGCCGGTGATCACGGCGGTCACCGGGTCGGCACCTGCCGTCCACCTGGACAGGGCGGTGCGAACCGTGTCGGGGGAGTGCGGGCCCATGGAGACGAGCGGGGTCCCGGGCAGCCGGAGGTCCCGGTGGGTCGTCATGAAGCCCTCCCGCCGCTGACGGGCCGTCCACACGTCGGCCGAGTCGCCCAGGAAACCGATCCGCCGGTGCCCGTGCGCGACGAGGTGCTCGACGGCGCTCCGGATGCCGCCGAGGTTGTCCGACAGGACCGTGTCGACCGGTGTCTCACTCCGCACGGGCCGGTCGAGGTAGACAACGGGGGTGCGGCTCGCAATCACCGTCGGATCGGCGATCGGCGTCTCGCCCGCCGGGACGACGATGAGCCCGTCGACGCGTCGGGCGACGAGCCCCTTGAGGACGGAGCGCTCCCGGGTCGGCGAGCCCTCAGCGGAGGCGGTCACGAGCAGGTAGCGGTGGATCCGCGCTTCACGCTCGACCGCAGCGCTGATGTGCGAGTAGAAGGGATCCGCGAGGTCCTCGACGACGAGGCCGATGGTGAAGGTCCGGCCCTGGCGGAGGGTCGCGGCACTGTCGCCGCGGCGGAAGCCGACCCGCTCGATGACGGCCCGGACCCGCTCGGCCGTGTCCGGCCGGACTCCCGGCTCATGGTTGACGACCCGGGAGACGGTCTTCACGGACACGTGGGCCTCGGCGGCGATGTCAGCCATTGTCGGCCGGCTCGTCGTCCGATCCCGTGACTCCGTTGTCATGTCCTGATGACAGCAGAGCCACCGCATCCGGGCAACGAGCTGTGACCTGGTCGTGACCGGATGGCGCCTCTCTGTCCGATGCCTTGTCCGAAGTGGACAAGGCCCTGGCGGAGCGTTGACGCACCCGGGGGGGCATGGGCCGTGGCGCTCCGCACGTCGGACCGACGTGGAGGGCGGGTCCACACGGCGGGCCCTCCTGTGTGGGGTACTCATATTGAGCGTGGCGGCGCGAGACCCCATCGTCAGCGGATGGACACGACACGGCATACGACAGCAACGTCCCGTGCCCGGATCGCGCTCGCCACCACGACGGCCGTGATCCTCGTCGGCGCGTTCACCGCGCCCACCGCCAGCGCCGATCGGGAGACCAACAAGCCCGGCGGCGGCCACTGTGCCCGCATGGACAAGGTCGAGGTCCCGGGCGCCGAGCACCAAGAGGTCGCCTGCCTCGACGACCTGACGACGGCCGGCACCGTCGCGAGCGGACACACGATCCCCGCCAACTGGGCCGGCCTCAATGCGGCCGGCACGACGAACCCCACCCACGTCCCTGGCATCCAGGTCGACGGCTACTTCCCCGACACGAGCACCACGAACACGAACCACGGCTGGAACCACGACTCCCAGTTCGTCATCCGCATCCCCGACAACTGGAACGGCGGTCTCGTCGTCAGCGGTTCGCCGGGTAACCGCGCGACCTACGCCAACGACTTCATCATCAGCGACTCGGTGCTGGCCAAGGGCTATGCCTTCGCCGCGACCGACAAGGGCAATACGGGCATCGGCTTCTACCACGGTGAAGAGCCCGGCGGTGCTGAGCGGGAGTGGAACTCGCGCGTCACCGAGCTGACCGTCGCTGCCAAGGAGGTCATCCGCAAGGTCCGCGCGAAGGCGCCGAAACGGACCTATCTCTTCGGCATCTCGAACGGCGGCTACCTCGTGCGCTGGCAGCTGGAGAACCGGCCCGAGCTGTACGACGGCGGCCTCGACTGGGAGGGCACCTTCTTCCGGTCCGAGGGACCGAACCTGATGACCTACCTGCCCACGGCGCTCAAGCACTACCCGGCCTATGCCGTGACCGGCGACCAGGCCGCGCACGACGCGATCGTCGGCGCCGGCTTCGAGCCAGGCTCGGAGTTCCTCTGGCCGTTCCATCACGCGGTCTACTGGGACCTGACGCAGCGGATCTACCGCGAGTCCTTTGACCCGACCTGGGACGGCGACCTCGACGCCGGCATCCCGTACTGCGCGAGCGGCACGCCGAACTGCGACGCGGACTACGACTACGCGTCGCGCCCGGACGAGGTCAAGGCTGCGGTTGCGTCGGTCGAGAACACCGGACGCATCGGCAAGCCGCTCATCACCGTGCAGGGCACTCTCGACACGCTGCTTCCGATCCGCACGAGCGGTGACCCGTACGACGCGCTCATCGACTCTGTCGGCCACGGCGACCACCACCGCTACTACCGGATCATCGACGGCACACACACCGACGCCCTCTACGACTTCTTCCCGGACCGGCTGCGGCCGATGCTGCCCTGTGCCCGCACCGGGTTCGACGCGCTCGTCGCCTGGGTCGAGACGGGCGCCGAGCCGCCGGCGGACCGCACCGTCCCCCGGCCGTCGGGCGATCTGGTCAACTCCTGTTCCCTCTGACCCAACCACCCACCTGAGGCCGTATGCCGCTGGGCGGAACCCAGCGGCATACGGCCTTGGTCTCTGGCTGGGGACACGTAGGCGGGGCGGCCTCCGGGCGCTACCGTCAGCCCATGCAGACGAGCACCCACACCGTCACCGCCACCGACGGCACACCGCTCTTCGTCCACCAGTGGCTGCCCGACGGACCGCCCAAGGCCGTCGTCCAGATCGCGCACGGAATGGCCGAGCACGCCGGCCGGTACGCGCGGTTTGCGTCGCGGCTGGCCGCCGCTGACTACGCGGTCTACGCGGCAGACCACCGAGGCCACGGGCAGACCACGGACTCCAGCAGTCCCGATCACCTCTACTTCTCGGACAAGAACGGTTTCCGCACCGTCGTCGATGACCTCAAGGCCGTCACGGAGCTGGCGCGTTCGGAACAACCGGACCTGCCTGTCGTCCTCTTCGGACACAGCATGGGCTCCTTCCTTGCGCGCGCCTACGCGATTCGATGGGGCCGGGACCTCTCGGCCTTGGTTCTGACCGGCACGTCCGCCGACCAGGGCCTGGTCCGGATGCTGGGCCAGAACATCGCCCGAGTTCAGGCCCGCGTGTTGGCCCCCCGGCATCGCAGCAAGTTCCTCGACAGCCTGGCGTCTGGACGGTTCAACAGCGCCTTCAAGCCTGCTCGGACACCATTCGACTGGCTCACCCGAGATGAAGCCGAGGTCGACGCCTACCTGGCCGACCCAGAATGCGGCAATCTCTTCACCACGGGAGCGTGGCTCGACCAAGTTGATGCTCTCGTTTGGGTGAACAAGGATGCCAACGTCGCACACGTGCCAAACGACTTGCCGATTCTGCTCGCCTCCGGCGAGATGGACCCGGTTGGGGACCGCACCAAGGGCGTCCGGCGGGTCG
This sequence comes from Intrasporangium sp., assembly GCA_036280515.1. Taxonomy (GTDB): domain Bacteria; phylum Actinomycetota; class Actinomycetes; order Actinomycetales; family Dermatophilaceae; genus Intrasporangium. The sequence continues at coordinate 3,345 of DASUQN010000425.1, forward strand.
AAGAGCAGTACCGGCGGCTTGGGGTCAAGGACGTGACATCGATCTTCTATCCCGGTGCACGGCACGAGATCCTCAACGAGACGAACCGCGACGAGGTCATGGACGACATCGTCGAGTGGCTCGACGAACGGCTCGCGGCGCGCTCAGGCTGAGCCGGGTACCGCTGCGAGACCGCATGCCCCCATCGGCTAGGTTCGGCGGCCATGGACTGGTGGGACGAGGTCGTCAGGCGACTTGAGCCGGCGACGGGTGACGTGAGCCTGACAGCGGCGGCCCTGTGGACGGTACTCGCGGCCTCGATCCTCGTCATCGCCGTGGAACCGCTGTGGCGGGTCCTCCGGATCGCCGTGACGCTCGTGCACGAGCTTGGTCACGCGGTGGTCGGGATAGCGGCGGGCCGCCGGTTCACCGGTTTCGTCCTCCGGGGTGACATGTCGGGGCACGCGGTGACGGTGGGTCGAGCGCGGGGCATCGGTCGAGTGGTGTCCACGTGGGCCGGTTATCCGGCGCCGGCAGTGGTCGGGGCGGCCATGGCCTGGGTTGCCGGTCTTGGCTGGGCGGCCGCCTTCCTCGGCGGCGTCCTCGTCATCCTGCTCTTCGCCCTCATCCGCGTCCGATCGGCCCTCACCCTGCTCGTCATGCTCGTGGCCATCGCCGCAACCGGGGCCCTGTGGTGGTGGCGCGATGACCTCCTCCAGGCTCAGGTGCTCGTCGGCAGTGGGATCGTCCTCGTGATCGGCGCCTGGCGGCACTTGGCCGCCGTGGCGGGGACCTCCAACCGATCGAGCGACCCCGGAGTCCTGGCGTCACTGACCTACGTGCCTCGCGTCGTCTGGAACCTCAGCTTTGCCATCGTCTGCGTCGCGGCCACCTGGCTCGTGGGCACGCAGGTTCTCTCCGCCCTCCGGTGAGGTCAGCGAGCTGGATCCGCGGATCATCCCGGGAGTCGACGGTGACCAGCCCTGGAAGCACGTTGGTGCCCGACCCTAGTTGAGGTCGAACGGTGACCCGGGTGCCTTCAGCGCGGTGCCGAGTGCCGTCGCGAGTTCACGTTCGCGGTGGGCCAGCTCGAGACCCAGCCTCAGCCTCGACTCCGTGTCCGGGGACTCGAGGAGGCGCTGGCGGTCGGCGAGGTCGAGCGAGACGACGAGTGGCACGGAGTAGGACAACGCCCGGGCACCGTCGGGTATCTCCGGCTCGTCGTCGCCCGTGATCTCCTGGCACGCCGTGAGCTCCGCTCGCACCCGTTCGGCCAAGGGCTCGATCGCCGTCACGTCCCCGTCCTGCTCGTCGAGCCAGTGCACGTGCGCCGTCGTGTAGGGCGTCCCTGCAAGTCGGTCGATCTCCCCTAC
>DASUQN010000426.1:0-5434 GCA_036280515.1 Intrasporangium sp.
GGCGATGACGGCCAGCGTCTCCAGCGAGGCCTGGGTGAGCCTGGCCTGCTGGCCGTCGAGGACGAACTTCTCCACGACGGGTGCATAGTCGGCCCGGCTGTACATCCGCCATCCGCCGGCCACGTTGCGCAGGGTGAATCCCCGGCAGGCAGCCGCATACTCATCCTCGAGGGCCTGGAGGTGCTTTCGAACGTCATCCACCGGCTGCTCCAGCGCTGAGGCCAGAGCCACCTCGGACACAGGCTCGTCGACGACCATGAGCACCGCCTCGAGCGCGGACCGCGCCCCACCGGGGAAGTCGCTGATGTCGAAGGCGATCTGCTCGTCCGTCGGCTGCCCGGGGTCCGGAGCCGCCACGTCCTGCTCACTCATGGTCAGCTCCGTCGGTTGGGCTTTCATCGTTGTCCTGGTCGGGCTCGTCCTCGTCATCGTCGAACTCGTCATCGATCGCGATGTCGCCCTGCTCACTGCCGGTCCAACGGATGTCGAGCTCACCGAGTGCCTGAGCCTGCTCGAAGGCGATGGCCGCCTCCTTGAACAGCTCGAGCAGGGCGAGGAACCGGGCCACGATGACGAGGGTGCTGTCCGCGTCCGCGACGAGGCTCCGGAACGAAACCTGTCCGCGTGCCCGCAGCCGGGTCACCATGATTGCGGCCTGCTCCCGGACGCTGACCTGGGGTGCGTGGAGGTGCTCGAGACCGACCGTGGGCGGTGCCTTGGGCGTCATGGCCCGGGCTGCGATCATGGCCAGCTGCTCCGGCGTCACGGTGATGACGAGCTCCGGCAGCAGATTCGCGAACTGCGGGTCCAGGCCGGCCTGCCTCGCTGTGATCCGGCCCGCAGTGGCCATCCGCTCCTGGAAGCTCTGGGCGATCTCCTTGTAGGCGCGGTACTGCAGCAGGCGGGCGAAGAGCAGGTCACGCGCCTCGATGAGGGCGAGGTCCTCGTCGTCCTGCGGTCCCGACTGGGGCAGCAGGCGGGAGGCTTTGAGGTCAAGCAAGGTAGCGGCGACGAGGAGGAACTCGGACGCCTGGCTGAGGTCCCAGTCGTGGTCCGCGGTCTGGGCCGCCTTGATGTGCGCCACGAAGTCGTCGGTCACCTTGGCGAGGGCCACCTCGGTGATGTCGAGCTTGTGCTTGCTGATCAGCCCGAGGAGCAGCTCGAACGGCCCGGAGAAGACGTCAAGATGCACCTGGAAGGGCGTCGCGGCGCGACGGGTGATGACCCCTCCGGGTATGGCCGTGTTGTCGACCGGTGGCCGGCCGACGGCGTCGAGCTCAGTCATCACGGTTCGCGCTTCAGGCGGCGCCGCCTCGGGCAATCAGCTCGCGGGCGAGCTGACGATAGGCGGCTGCCCCGGAGTGGTCGGACGAGTACGACGTGATCGGCTCCGCCGCAAGGGTCGCGTCCGGGAACTTGACGGTGCGGCTGATGACGGTGTGGAAGACCTGCTCGCCGAAGTGGTTGACGACGGACGCCACCACCTCGCGGCTGTGCAGGGTGCGCGCGTCATACATGGTCGCGAGGATCCCGTCGACCTGCAGGCGCGGGTTGAGCCGATCGGTGATCTTGTCGATGGTGTCGATGAGCAGGGCGACGCCTCGCATGGCGAAGTACTCGCACTCGAGCGGGATGATCACCCCGTGCGAGGCGGTGAGCGCGTTGACGGTGAGCAGGCCGAGTGACGGCTGGCAGTCGATGAGCACGAGGTCGTAGTCGTCCAGGACCGGGCGCAAGACGCGGCCGAGCACCTGCTCGCGAGCCACCTCACCGACGAGCTGGACCTCGGCGGCCGACAGGTCGATGTTGGCCGGGATGACGTCGAGGTTGGCGGTCTGCGTCGGTCGGATGATCTGCCTGACGTCGTGCCCGTTCTCGATAACCAGGTTGTAGATCGTGACGTCGAGCTCCTGCGCGTTGATCCCCAGGCCGACTGACAGCGCGCCCTGCGGGTCGAAGTCGACGGCCAGGACCTTCCGGCCGAGCTCCGCGAGCGCGGCGCCGAGGTTGATCGTCGTCGTCGTCTTGCCGACTCCACCCTTCTGGTTGCACATCGCGATGATCCGCGCGGGCCCATGAGTCGTCAGCGGCGCCGGCTCGGGGAAGCTGGGCAGGGGGCGGCCCGTGGGGCCGATCTCACCGGCTGACATGGATTCGACCACGGGCAGGTGCTGGGCTGCGCCGGGCTGATGGTTGAGCGAGCCATTGGCACCCTCGGCGACCCTTGCCGAGCCGGGACGGGCGAGGCGCTCGTCCTGCATGGTCTCGTGTGACTCGTCGTTCACCGGGTGTTCCACTCCGCTCGGTTGTGCCCTCGGCCGCGCGTTTCGGTCAGCCTCTCGCTGATCGTTTTCGACCTTATCAGCGAGCACGGGGGTGAGCCCCGGCATAGACCTCTCGCAATCGGTGTGTCGAAACCAAGGTGTAGATCTGGGTCGTCGTCACGGACGCGTGGCCGAGCAGCTCCTGCACGACTCTCACGTCCGCTCCACCGTCGAGCAGGTGCGTCGCGAACGAGTGGCGCAGGGTGTGGGGCGACACGTGTTCCTGGAGGTCGGCCCGCTCGGCGGCGCGCTGCACGACTGCCCAGGCGCTCTGCCGGGACAGGCGTCCGCCCCGTCGGTTGAGGAAGAGTGCCGGCCCACCTGTGCCCAGCTGCGCCAGGGCGGGCCGTCCCCGCACGAGGTAGGCACCGACCGCCTCCACCGCGAAGCGTCCGACAGGCACGATCCGCTCCTTGCCACCCTTCCCCAGGAGGCGCACGATGCCGACTTCGCCGGGGCCGCCCGTATCGAGGTCGTCCACGTCGAGGCCCACCGCCTCGCTGATGCGGGCACCCACCCCGTAGAGCACCTCCAGCAGGGCCCGATCGCGCAGGGACTCGGGCGTGTCGCCGACGGAGGCCGCGGCGAGGAGGCGCTCGACGGCGTCGACCGGGATGGCCTTCGGCAGGCGACTGGGTGGCGTGGGCGGTGCGACATTGACCGCGGGGTCTGCAGGGACGGTGCCCTCGAGGGCGAGGAAGCGGTGGAAGCCGCGCACGGCCACGAGGGTGCGTGCGGCCGACGAGGCAGCCAGGCCCCGTTCCCGCAGTGAGGCGAGGAAGTCAGAAACATGCGCCTCGGTGACCGCTCCGGCCGTGTCGATCCCCTGCTCATGGAGGTAGTGGCGATACGAGCGCAGGTCACGCTCGTAGGACGTGAGGGTGTTCTCCGAGGCGCCCCGCTCCACGCGGACGTGGTCGAGCCAGCCACGGACCTCCCGGTCGAGCCGGGTGGTTCGCGGTGGCCCCGACTGTGCCGGATCTGTCAGGACAGCGCCTCGTCGAGCGTCATCGACCCCATCGCGTGCGCCTCGGCGACCGGCGCGTAGGTGACGGCTCCCCCGTGGGTGTTGAGGCCCAGACCGAGGGCGTGGTCGCCCCGGAGCGCGTCCCTCCAGCCGAGGTTGGCCAGCTCGATGGCGTAGGGAAGGGTGACGTTGGTCAGTGCGTAAGTGCTGGTGTGCGGCACCGCGCCCGGCATGTTCGCAACGCAGTAGAACAGCGAGTCATGCACCGGGTAGGTCGGGTTGGCGTGCGTCGTCGGCCGCGAGTCCTCGAAGCATCCGCCCTGATCGATGGCGACGTCGACGAGGACGGAGCCGGGGTTCATCCGGGACACCTGGTCGTTGGTCACGAGACGCGGGGCACGGGCTCCGGGGACGAGGACGGCACCGATCACCATGTCGGCGTCGGCGATGGCGCGCTCGATCTCGTAGGCGTTGGACGCGACCGTCTGGCAGTGGCCCTGGTAGATGAAGTCGGCGTGGCGCAGCTTGTTGATGTCGTTGTCGAGCAGCAGCACCTCGGCCTGCATGCCCAAGGCGATCGCTGCGGCGTTCATCCCGGCCACGCCGGCGCCGATGACGACGACCTTGGCGGCGTACACCCCGGAGACGCCGCCCATCAGAATGCCGCGTCCGCCCTCGGCACGCAGGAGGGCCTGCGCGCCGACCTGGGGGGCAAGGCGGCCGGCCACCTCCGACATCGGGGCCAGCAGGGGCAGGCTCCGGTCCGGCAGCTCGACGGTCTCGTAGGCGATCCCGGTGACCTTGCGGGCGACGAGCTCCTCGGTGAGGGCCTTGTCGGCCGCGAGGTGGAGGTAGGTGAACAGCACCTGTCCCTCGCGCATCCGGGAGTACTCCTCGGCGATCGGCTCCTTCACCTTCAGGATGAGGTCCGCCGCCCCCCACACGTCGTCTGCCGTGCCGAGGATGGAGGCACCGGCCGAGACATAGGCCTCGTTGGGGATCGAGGAGCCGCGCCCCGCGTCGCGCTCCACCAGGACGTCGTGGCCGTTGCGGACGAGCTCGTGCACGCCAGCGGGAGTGATGGCCACGCGGTACTCGTGGTTCTTGACCTCGCGTGGGATACCGACCTTCATGTGCGGTTGATCCTTCCGATCACGGATGGGCCGCGGCGTCCTTGCCGCACCCTCGCGCCAGCGGATCACGCGGCGCCATCCCACTGTAGTCACGGAGAGCCGCACTCCATGCGGCGACGGTGAACTCATTGCGGCTGCACGATGTGTCATCGTGCACCCATGAACGCGGCCAGCCCCTCGCCCACCTCGCACTGGCGCCCCACGACGATCGGCGCCCTGGTTGCCGGCGGGATGATCGTTGTCTCGTTCCTGGTGGGCGCCTTGATCGGGCAAGGCGGCTTCCCCGCCTTGATTCTCGTCGGCCTGCCAAGTGTGATCGGCGGTGCCGTCGCCTTCACGAGGCCCCGCCTGCGGCCCTATGCCGCAGGTTTCCTGGTGGCGTGGATCTCGGCGCTCGTGATCGTCGGGGTCGTCTACCTCCTTCTCATCGCCGCCCTCTCGGGCGCCGGCGCCTGAAACCAACAGCTGACCGTATGCCGCTGGGCTCGCGTCCGCCGCTAGGTTGAGTCCCGCTCCCAGCGCCTTTCGAAGGGGTCGTCCATGAAGCTCTATGCGGACACGCCGGGCCGCCGGACTCGACAGCTGCTCGCGGACGTCCTCGTCCTCCTCTGGGTGGCGACCTGGGTGTGGGCTGCACTTCAGGTCCACGACACGGTCGCGCTGCTCACCGGGCCCGCGAACTCCCTGACGGCAGCAGGGGACTCGGTCCACGGGGCGTTGACCGGCGCCGGGGACCAGGCAGCGCGGATCCCGGTCGTCGGCGGGGACTTCGCGTCGTGGCTCGAACGTGCGGCCGGATCAGGCACGAGTCTGCGCGCGGCCGGAACCAGCATGGCCTCGACGGTCGAGGCCGTGGCCCTGTGGCTCGCGCTCGTGACGGCCCTGGTCCCGATCATCATCGTCGCTGGTGTCTGGCTCTGGTTCAGGGTCCGGTTCGTGCGCAGCGCGACGACCGCCCAACGCTTCATCGACTCGAACGACGACCTCGACCTCTTTGCCCTGCGGGCCCT
>DASUQN010000427.1:0-14624 GCA_036280515.1 Intrasporangium sp.
AGAAGGTCCCCGGGCTCGAGGTCCTGACCGGGGTGAGCGCGGGGTCGGTGACGGCAGCGTGGACGAAGAGCGCATCCTTGTCCCAGAGCAGCCGGAGGGAGCCCGACAGGCCGTCTCGGACACCACCCCGCTGGTCGACGACCGCGGTCACGGGGTGACTGGTCACGGACCGCCAGTCGTCGAACTCCCCGTCGACGACCGGCGCCACCGGCGCACAGCCGACCACGAAGGTGGTCTCCGGAGGAGACGACTGCGACGGCGAGCCACAGGCCATCGCGACGATCGGTTCGGCCCGCTGCAGGAGGCTCGGCAGGAAGCGCCAGGCGAGGAGCGCCGCCGCGACGAGCGCGGCCCAGGCGACGAGCTTGAGGACGCGCGTTGGCCGCCATCTGCGGCTGCTGCGAGATGCGCGGCCACCGTCCCGCTCACGGCTGTCCAGGTCTCGCTGCTGTCGCTCTCGGCGAGCCTGCTCGCGCCCCTCCCACTCCCGGCGCTCGCGATCGCGCAGCTCCCGCTGCCGCCGCGCCTGTTCCCGCCGTTCTCGTTCCTCTCGTTCCCAGTCGTCACGTTGCCGCTGCTCCTGCACGTGCGGGTCCGCCTCGACGTCCGGCTCGACGTCCGGCTCGACGTCCGGCGCGGCCCCTGCCTGGGGCTCGGCCTTGACCCGCTCGAGCAGCTGGGTCACGTCCGCGTAGTCCGGGCGCTCAGCCGCGATCCGCTCCAGGATCGGCACCGCGGCCTGAGGAGTAGGCGACGCGAGCGCCGACGTCGCGGCGGCGTAGAGGGACTCCCACCGTCCTTCTGGGGCGGGCTCGGCCAGGGCGCCGAGCGCGGACACGTCGAACGGCTGGTCCGATCCGGACCGCACGAGGACGGCGGTGCCCCACTCGGACACCTCGTCAGACGTCGCCATCGCCTTGCGTACCTCGCAGATCGCGGCGTCGATCGGCAGGCCCCTCGTCAGGAAGTAGTAGAACTCGTGGCTGAAGACGAGCGCCGCCTTGTCCGAGATCTCGGTCTGCATGGCGACCACAGCGGGCAGCCCCTGACGCACCAGCGCCTGGGCCACTCCGGAGAAGGCGTCACGGCCGCTCGTTCGGGCTCCCTCGCAGGCATTGAGCACCGCCAGCTGCATGCCGTTGGCGTCGTGCAGCAGGGTGCCGAGGCGTGAGGCGCCGACGCGGTGCGCCGTGCCGTCCGGACGTTCGAGGATGAGGACGCCCTCACCGGCGGTCTCGTCGAAGCCGCCGTGACCGATGAAGTGGAAGACGTGGAACGTGTCGAGCAGCGCCCGCTGCAGGGCGCTCAGCGTCGCCTCGGTCAGCACGACGAGCTCGAGCCGTCCGCTCGAGACCAGGTCGGCGGTGGTCGCCCGGAGCAGCTCCTCCTCATGGGCGACCGCGAGCTCGGGCACGTCCGACGGGCTCGAGATGAGGACGAGCACGCGCAGGGGCGCGGACACCCGGACGGGTGCCGGCACGTCCAGCGCGTCGAAGGACCGGACGATGGGCGTCTGGGTGGACAACGTGAGGAAGCGCCCCAGCCCGCTGTCATACAGGTACTCCCAGGGAACCGGCTCCAGGTCCGGAGAGCCCTCGAGGAAGAGCCGCACCCGCAGGCCGGAGCCCTGCCCCTTGGCGGTCGAGAGGCTCTCGCGAAACAGGCGGCCGACGTCCCCGGCGAGCAACGCATCACCGAGGCGCGCGCCGTAGTCCTTGACCTCCTGCACAGGTGCCTCCGCCGGAACCAGGCGACGTGAGGAGACCCGGGGCGGCCCGACGGCGGTCATGAACTGGGCGAGCTCCACCGGCTTGAAGGGCAGTGAGAAGGCCGTGTCGCCCGTGCCGGCAGGCGAACTCGTCACACGCGCCACCTGCCCGGCCGCGGTGCTTTCGATGGAGACCTCGAAGTCGAGATAGTCGCGTTCCACGGCGACCCCCTCACCCAGGGACCCGGATCGGATGTGCGTCACCCTGACCCTGAGTAGAGGCTAGTCCCGAGCGGGGTGATACCTCACGGATTCGCTCGGTCCGCGCCCGGGCCGTACCATCGCCCGGGAGGGCCTGATGTCCCTCGCGGACGAGGGAGCCGTACCCGCCCAGCGACAAGACGGCCGCACTGGAGACATCGTGCACTGGTTCGTGCTCATTATTTCGGGCGTCCTCGAGGCCGTCTGGGCCACCGCTCTCGCGGCCTCCGACCGCTTCCGTCGCCCCCGCCCGACCATCCTGTTCGCGGTGGCGCTCGCCGCCAGCATGGCGGGGCTCGCCTTCGCGATGACCGGCCTGCCCACCGGGACCTCGTACGCCGTGTGGGTCGGCATCGGCGCCGTCTGCACCGTCCTGCTCGCGGTGGCCCGCGGTGGCGAGCGCCTGGATGCCCGCCGCGCAGCGCTCCTCCTGCTGCTCGTCGGCAGCGTTGTCGGTCTCAAGGTGGTGTCCTGATGCCGTGGGTCATCCTGCTCGCCAGCGCCGTGCTCGAGGCTGTCTGGGCCACCGCGCTCGGGGCCTCCGACGGACTGTCGCGCCCGGTGCCCACGGTCGTCTTCCTCGTCGCCCTGGCGGCCAGCATGGTCGGTCTCGCGGTGGCGTCGGAGTCGATCCCGATCGGCACGGCCTACGCCGTCTGGACCGGGGTGGGCGCCGCCCTCACGGTCGCGTGGGCCATCATGGTCGGCGGTGAACCCGGCTCCGCCACAAAGGTTCTCCTGCTGGGCGGGATCGTCGTCGCTGTCGTCGGCCTGAGGTTTGTCGGTCGTCACGGAGACGACCCGGACCCGGCGTGACCCTGCACACCATCCGCGTCCGGGGCAGGGCCGCCGATCTACGCTGGACGTGGGAGCCGAGCGCGTGGCGCAAGGCGGCCCGCGAAGGAGCAGTGACGATCATGACCGCGAACCAGACACCGGTCACCCCGTCCACCGACCCACCCGTCAGCCCTCAGATCGACCGCACCGGCGCTGAGACGGACCTGCACGACCGTGCCGTCAGGCGCCTCAAGGCGAAGGAGGAGTTCCGCGTCCACTTGCTGATCTACGCGCTCGTCAACGGCATGCTCGTGCTCATCTGGGCGATGACCGGCGCGAACTTCTTCTGGCCGATCTTCCCGATCGCCGGGTGGGGGATCGGCCTCGTGGCGCACGCGATGGACGTGTACTGGAGGCACGAACCCACAGAGGCGGAGATCGCCTCGGAGATGGACCGGTTGCGCAGCAGGTGATGCTGCGGCTCCGATCAGGCTGATTCCCTGGCACTGGCCGGGTCGCAACCGGCGCCGCGCTGCGGGCTGTCGCCACTAGGCTCCGGTGGATGGACGGGTGGTGGCTCGAGGCGGTCGGCTGGATCGGCTCTGCCGTGCTGGTGTGGTCCCTGCTCCAGACCGAGCTGCACCGGCTGCGGATCATCAACCTGGTCGGCTGTCTGGTCCTCATCGTCTACAACGGTGTCGTCGGCGTGTGGCCCATGGTCGGCCTCAACGTCGTCCTGGCGGTCATCAACGTCGTACACCTGCTGCGCATGAGGAGAGAGCGCCACGACTCGGGCGTCTACGAGGTGCTCGAGGTCGGCGGCGACGACGAGTTCCTGCGGCATGGCCTGCGGGTGCATGAGGCCGACATCCGTCGCCACAACCCCGAGTTCGTCCACGACCCGTTCACGGGCGACCCGTGCTACCTCATTCTCAAGGGCGACTCGGCGGTCGGCGTCGTGGTCATGCGCGACCTCGGCGACGGGCGGGCGCAGCTGCTGCTCGACTACGTGACGCCGCCCTATCGCGACCTCTCGCCCGGCGAGTTCGTCTTCGGGCCCGACGGCCCCTTCCGCAGCCGCGGCTTCCGCGAGATCCTCACCCCGCCCGGAATGGTGGACCCGTACTACGAGCGTCTCGGCTTCCAGAAGCAGGGCGACGCCTACGTCCTGTGAGGCGCACGTCGCCGTCGCGCGCAGGGAGCCAGCCCAGCGGCATACGGCACACGCCTTTTCTGCCGTATGCCGCTGAGCTCGCTCGCGCTCGCGAGGCGGCCGTGCGCGCCAGCGGGCTCAGACGAGCTTGCGGCACCGGGTCATGAAGCGGTCCGGGTTGACGATCGCGCGGTGGAACTCACCGCTGCCGAGCTCGTCCCCGTCGGCGTCCCGGACGCTGACGAAGCAGACGAGCCGCCGTCCATCGTTGATCGGCTCGGCGCACTCGATCGTCACCTCCGTGCCGACCGGACTGCCCTTCGTGTGCTCGAACTTGACCATCGTCCCGACGGTCGTGTGGTCCTCGTCGACGGACTTCTGGCACACCTGGAAGGCCGCGGACTCGCACCACGTGATGAGGCGTGGCGTCGCGAGGACGTCGAGATCCCCTGTCCTGAGCTTCGCCGCCGTGTCGTCGGGCGTCACGGTGTGGGGGAACTGGCGCATTGGCATTACTCGAGTCTGGCACGGATCGTGAGCTGCTCCGATTCGCTTCCCGAAAGGTGACCTGATCATCGCCGCGTGTCCGCACCGTCCGGGCGCACCGTGCTGCCAACCTTGGCATTGTGGACACCCACGTCATGGTGCTCGCGGTGGCTCTCGCGTTCACGGCCGTGCTCAACTGGTTCGCGGTCGCGCGCGGAGACCACGTGGTCGACCTCATCACGAGGCCGACCTTTCCTCTCCTGCTCGTCGGCCTGGCCTGGTCGCTTGCCGCGGTGCCCGGTGCAGCGGACGGAGCTGCCGGGCGGGTACTACCGCAGATCATCACGGCCCTCGGCCTTTCGGTCCTGACCGACCTGCTGCTCCTGACGGCCACCGAGGTGAGGTACCTGCTCGGCCTGTGGACCTCCCTGCTCGCGAACCTGGCGTGGAGCTGGGCCGTGGTGTCGGTGCCCGGCCAGGGCGGGCTGCCGTGGTGGGTCATGGTTGCGGTCCCCTTCATCGTCGTGGTGCACGGACGGTGGGGGCGCGAGATCATCCGGTTCGCCGGCCGCCAGCGAGGATCCGTCTTCCTGCACCTGCTGTCCCTCGTCGGCCTGGTCCTCGTGGCGGCCTGGCAGGGTGACGTGGTCGTCCTCGGCGGTGGTGTGCTGCTGCTCGTCTCGCACCTCGTCCTGGGGCACGACCGGTTCTGTCTGGAGCGACGGTGGGCCCCGGCCCTCGTCGTGGTCACCTACCATGCGGGGCTGGCGCTGCTCGTCGTCGGGCTGGTCGGCGGTGGGACGTTCGGCCGATAAGGGACAAACCCGCGGGTAATTGCGCCATTCGGCTGAAGTCCCGGTCGACCCGACCTTCAATGATCTGAAGGCAGGTTTGCCTGACCTGCTGCTCCCGCCCATCGAACCCGACGAGAAACGGGGCCTCCCCTCATGACCTCATCATCCTCATTGCCGACCACAAGGCCATTCGCGAGAGACGGAGGGAGGTCCCGCATCGTCGGCTTGTTGATCGGTGTCCTTGCGGCGGTGGGACTGACCGCGTCCCCGGCTGTGGCCGCCAAACCCGAGCCCACACCCCTGCCGGTGGTCACGGTCTCCGTGTCGACACCCGGCGTCGGACTGGGCGGCGCCGTCCCGGCGGTGCTCGCCAAGGCGGGCGACCCCATCGCCCTGACGCTCACGACCTCGGCTGTGTTCAACAACGACGTCACCTTCACCCTCGGCGTCAGCGTTGCGGACGGGTCACCCGACGGCGTGCTCAGCCCCAACCAGGTCACCCTGCCCTCCGGCGCGCTGTCGGTGGGAGCGACGGTGACCTACTCGGCCGTCGAGAACGGCGTGACCATCACGCCTTCGGTCGGAGGCAAGGGCAAGCCGATCAGCTTCACGGCGGTCCCCTCGGCGCCCTTCGACAGCCTGCGAACGCTCCAGTTCGCCGACCAGGGGACGACCGTCTTCGGCGCGGACACCTGCACGACGACGACACCCGAGACCAACTGCGGCATCGCGATGCTGCCGCTCAGCTTCGCATCCGAGCGGGCTGCCCTGTCGACCGGTGCGACAGCCGGCCAGTGTGCCGGCTCGCCGTGCAAGGCCGGCTCCACCGTCGTACAGTTCATCGCTGCGCTGGAGGGATACACCGCGCAGGCACCCGCCACGCTGATCTTCCGCTGCGACAAGACACAGTGCGCCAACGGCGGCGTGAACAAGTTCAAGGTCTACTACACGTACCTGTCCTCCGGACCGCTCGACACCGTGGCCCCGGCGTGCCTGCTCAAGGGCCAGGCCAACGTCGACCCGGCGACGGGGGAGCCGGTGGCCTGCGTCGACTACGTCAGCAGCCAGCGCGACAACGCTGGGGACACGCTCCTCCACTTCAACTTCACCCACGACGTGCGGGGCACCGGCTACTGATCGGACCTAACCCCGGGCTGCCTGGCCGGTCTGGCCGCTCACTTCGGTCGCGGCCAGGTCTGTCGTGTCGAACGGCGGCGGCAACGAGAGGACCCCGAGCTGCGTCAGGCACGCCTGCGCCTCGGCAAGGTCGGCTGAGCCGTCGCTGCCGACGTGGGGTGCCACGGCCGCCAGCCCCACGAGGTTGAGCGCGCGGACATGGCCGCCGTCCGACCGGCGGGTGACGTCCCGTCCTGCCTCGAAGGCGGCCCGAGCAGCCGTCCAGTTGCCCATCATCATCAGCGCCGTGCCGCGCAGCCACTGGATTCTGGCCACGAGCTCGTCCGCGCCGACGGCCGCCGCATCGGCGAGCAGGACGTCCGCAGCGATGCCGGCCCCCTTGACATCGCCCTCGAGGAGCAGGCACCGGATGATGGCCGCCGCCGCATCGACAGCCTCGTGGTCGAGGCCGAGATCGACGAGCGCGGACCGCGCCTGCTCGAGCAGCTGCCGGGCGTCGGCGAGTCGACCCTGGCCGAGTCGGACCTTGCCGAGCTCGCGGTCAACGAGCGCGACGAGCTCGGGGTCGTCGGTGACGAGGCCGCCGCGGCGGGCTGCCGCGAGCAGGGGGGCGGCCTCGTCGTAACGGGCCTGACGCTGGAGGACATCGGACCGGTTGTAGAGGGAGTTGGCCTCGTTGGCTGTGTCGCCCACCCTGTGGAACAGCTCAGTGGCCGCGTCGAACCTGGCCTCGGCGGTGTCCCAGTCGCCGTCGGCCAGCGAGCGGATGGCGAGGTTGGTGAGGGAGTGGCCCTGGCCGAGCAGGTCGCCGGCGGCGGTGTAGCTGGCGAGGGCGAGCTCGCCGTACGGTTCGTCCAGCTGCTCGCCCGCAGCGGTGCTGATGAGCTCCCGGTAGTTGTAGGCCAGGGCGAGGGCACCCGAGTCGTCCGACTCGCGGGCCTCCTCCACGGCGACCCGGCTCCAGCGCACGGCGTCGATATGACGGGACCGCAGGTGGTGGACGACCGCGAGGCGGCTCGCCAGTCGTGAGCGCTCCGCCGCTGCCAGCGGACCCGGGATGCTCTGCAGCCTCGCTCGCGCGTTGCCGGCGATCCGGATCGCGGTGCCGAACGCGCCGAGTCGCTGGTGGATCCTCGTCTCCTTCACCGTCACGGCGGCAACGGCCAGAACGTCGTCCCGCATGAGTGTCTTCGCCCTGCGGTAGGCGTCGACGGCCTCTCGGGACAGCCCGGCGAGGTCGGCCACGTCGCCCTTCGCCTCGAGCACCCGGGCCTGCTCACCCGGCGGGATCTCCCTCACGCTGCGGGCGGCCGTCAGGGCCCTGTCATAGAGCCCCATGGCCTCGGGGTAGCTGAAGGAGTGCCGAGCGCGGTCCCCGGCGATCCGGGAGTAGGTCCAGGCGCGCGCGTGGTCGCCGGCTTCGAAGAAGTGCGTCGAGAGGCGCTCGCTCACCGCCTCGCGGTCCTCCGCCCGCTCGAGGACCTCACCGACGCGCCGGTGCATGCTCCGGCGCAGTCGGTAGGGGAGTCCGGCGTAGGCGACGTCCCGGATCAGCGCGTTGCGGAAGCGGAACCAGCCCTGGACCGGTCCTTCCGGTTCGATGAATCCGCGAAGGTCCCGGATGTCCGCATCGTCGATCGACCATCCTTGGGCGGCGACCATCTCCTGGAGGTCCCCCACCGCAAACCGCTCACCGAGCACCGCGGCGAAGCGCAGCAGGGTCCGGCACCGGGGCGCGAGCCGGTCGATCTGGCCCCCGATGAGCGAGTCGATCGTGTCGGGCAGGTCCTCGTCGGACGTGGTCCGGACAGCTTCGATGAGAGCCCGCAGGAACAAGGGGTTCCCGCCCGCCTTCGCCGCGACACGGCGGAGCAGGTGAGCGCTGACGGGTCGGTCCGTGGTGATGGCCTCGAGGAACGACACGGATGCCGCCAGGTCGAGCGGCGCCAGCTCGATCCGCGTCACCGCGTCGTCCTCGGTCGACTCCAGTCCACCCGGATCGGGTCGGCGTCCGGTCAGGACGAGCCACGGCTGGCCCGGCACCTCGCGCAGCAGCTCCCGGATGACGTCCGCGCTGGACTCGTCCATCCGGTCCGCGCCCTCGAAGAGGAACAGCGTGGGCTCCTTCTGTGCTGAGCGGATGAGCGACACGACCACCTGCGAGAGCCGCGCCGGACGGAACCGCTCGTCGAGGTCGCGGAGCTCAGGCGTCTCGGGCATCCCGAAGCCGAGCACCGCCCCGAGCAGGGGCGCCCAGGCCTCGAGGTCGGGCGAGTGCCGGCGGATCGCCGTCAGCAGGGCGGTCTCGAGTTCCTCGGGCCGTGCGGCCGGGCTGGCACCGATGACGTCGCGCAGGAGGCGCCGGATCGCCTGGTGGGAGCTCGCGCCGCCGAAACGCCCACTCGTGCCGCGCAGGACGGTGAAGTCGGGCGCCGACTCGCACAGCCAGCTGATGAGAGACGACTTGCCCAGACCGGCATCGGCCACCAGCTCGACCCAGCCGCCCTGGCCGTGGCGGGCGTTGCCGAGAGCGGCGGCCAGGATGCCGATCTCGTGGTCCCGACCGTGCAGTCCCGCCTGGCCCGACGCCAAGGTGCGGAGGTGTTCCCCCGTGGCCGTGACGAGCGCGGCCTGGATGGGATGTGACTTGCCCTTGACGAGGAAGGGCGGCACCTCCGTTGCGGCGATGCCTGCACCAGCGCGGCTGACCACGTCGCGGACGGCGAGGACCTGACCCGGGCTCGCCTTGCCCATGACGCGGGCAGCGACATTGATGGCATCGCCCTTGATCGAGTAGGTCCGGCGGAACGACGGGCCGAAGTCGGAGGCGAAGACCCTGCCCCTGTTGACACCGACACGCAGCGGCAGACGGCCCGCACAATCGATGACGCGCCGCGTGGCAGTGAGCATGCGCCGCTCGAGGTCCTCGCCGCCACGCGGCGCACCGGCGGCGATCATGATCTTGCCCCCGTCCCTGTTGATGTCGCTCTCGAGGAACGTCACTCCCTGGGACTCGCATGCGGACTGGACGTTGCGCACGACCTCGTCGAGAGCCGTCGCGAGCGCCGCCGCGCCTTCGCGCGCGATGAGGTCGTCCGTGCCGGAGAACTGGATGAAGGCGATGGCGATCGTGCGGTGCTCGGCCTCGCCGGCGGCCTCAAGGAGGTGGGTGCGGACCGGCGGGGGGAGGAGCACGGCGATCCCTGACGCCGTCCCCGGGGAGGGACGAGCGGGTACCTGCGTCGGGCTGCGCGTGGCTGTTCCCCCTCCGACGGGGGCACGGCGGACGAGGAGCAGTCCGTCGTCGCTCCGCTCGACGGCGGACCTGGGCAGGTCGGCGGCCGTCTCCGGGCTGACGGCGATCTGGCCCGCGGTCGCGGCACCCTCGAGCTCGGCGGTGCGGCTGGCTGCCGGACCGCTGACGATGAGCTCCAGGTGGACCGCGGGGTCGCCGACGAGGAAGAAGTCGAAGTCACCGCTGTGGATGCCAGTGGACATCCGGAGGGTCACCTTGCCTGCCGAGGAGCCGGTCCGCCCGACGGAGTAGAGCGCGCGCCGCATCGCGGCCGTCGCGCGGACCGCCCGCACCGCGTGGCCCGCACCGCGGAAGAGCAGGAGGACCGCGTCGCCTCCCCACTTGACCAGGTCGGCGTCCTCCCGGCGAGCCTGCTCGAGCAGCGCCGTGAAGGTGGAGTCCAGGATGTCGCTCAGCTCCTCGGAACCGACCTTGCCCATCCGGGTGAGGCGCTCGGTGAGCGAGGTGAACCCCGAGATGTCGACGAAGGCCATGCTTCCCGAGACGCGACGGTGCCGGGTGGTCGGGTCGTCCGCGAGCCATTCGGCTGCCAGTGCCGGGACATAGGGGACGAGCGCTTCGGCGCCGGCCGGTTCAGGGGCAGCGTCCATCCGGGGGTCGGGGGCGGGGTCGGGCATGGTTTCAGCCCCGAGCTCCCACCGACAGTGTCATGCCCTCTCGAGCCACCGTCACCTTCATCGGGCCGCGTACGCCGCGCTCCATCGAGCGCATCTGGCTGTCGGTGCGGGTCGGCGAGTGGTGGAAGAGCACGACGTGACGAGCGCCCACCTCCGCGCCCAGCTCGATGCTGTCCGACACCGTCGCATGTCCGAAGCGGGCCGCGACCTCGCGCTCCCCGCGGAAGAACTGCGAGTCGTGGATGAGCAGGTCGACGTCCCGAAGCAGGCCGGCCAGGCTCGCCGGGCGTGAGACCGCTGCGTGGTCGGGGACGTACGCGATGGATCCTGAGTCGTCCGTGATGCGGTAACCGAAGGTGCGGCCGCCCTTGTGCTCGACGTCGAACGCACTGACCTCGAAGCCGTCGACGGGGACGGCGCCAGCGCCGATCGCGTGGAAGCGCCACTGGCCCTGCAACCCCTCCGGGAGGATCGGGAAGCCGGGAGGCGCGAGGAACCGGGCGAGCAGGTCTCGGCCACCGAGGCCGTCCTGGGCGGGAAGGAAGAGGTCGACGTCGCTGGTCGGCTGATCACCCTTGACGAAGAAGGGGAGTCCCTGGACGTGGTCCCAGTGCATGTGGGTGATGAGGATGGCGCCGGTGAAGTCCCGGCCCGGAAGGCGGTCGCTGAGCAGGCGGATGCCAGTGCCCGCATCGAGCACGATCGTCGGTGCGTCGGCGTCGTCGTGCGCGACGGCCACACAGGATGTGTGACCGCCATAGTGGACGAACTCGGCGCCCGGAGCCGGCGTGGAGCCCCGCACCCCGAGGAAGAGCAACCTCATGGCCTCACCCCTCTGGCAATCTACCCGAGGCCTCGTTCCCGTGGGTCCAACGGCGCCGGAGGCCGTCGCCTCGACGACGGGGACGAGCGTGAGTCCTTGCTCAGATGCGCCGGCTGATGGAACCACGGGCATCGCCCACCCAGCCGTGCTGGGACCTGCGCTAACCTTGGGCACATGGCTGGTCTGCTGCTCCTTCCGCAGCCGCGTTGACCAAGGCCGGGGGCATCCCGGCATCAACGCGGCTCCCCCTCCTGTGCGAGGGGTTTTTTCTTGTCTGAGGCAACAGGGCGCGCGACCACCCACGACGTGATGAGAGAGAAGACATGAGCGAGCAGACCAACGAGACTCCGTTCCGCTACACGGCTGCCATGGCCGGGGACATCGAGGTCGCCTGGCAGGACCGGTGGGAGGAGGAGGGCACGTTCAACGCCCCCAACCCGGCCGGGCCCTGGGCCGAGCCCGAGAGGGTCGCCGAGTGCGGCGAGAAGCTCGTCGTCCTCGACATGTTCCCCTATCCGAGCGGCGCGGGCCTGCACGTCGGGCACCCGCTCGGCTACATCGCGACCGACGTCTACTCCCGCTTCCACCGGATGCTCGGCAAGAACGTCCTGCACGCGCTGGGCTACGACGCGTTCGGCCTGCCGGCGGAGCAGTACGCCGTCCAGACCGGCCAGCACCCTCGGAAGACCACCGAGGAGAACATGACCGTCATGCGGCGCCAGCTGCGGCGACTGGGGCTGGGCTTCGACAACCGGCGCAGTTTCGCGACCATCGACGAGGACTACTACCGCTGGACCCAGTGGATCTTCCTGCAGATCTGGGACGCCTGGTACGACGAGGACGCCGTCAGAGAGGACGGCGGCCTGGGCAAGGCCCGGCCGATCAGCGAGCTCGTCGAGGAGTTCGAGTCCGGCCGGCGGGCCGTGCTCACCGACGACGGCCGCCCGTGGGCCGAGCTGACGGCGACGGAGCAGGCGAAGGCGCTGGACGCGTTCCGCCTCGCCTACCGATCGGAGGCGCCGGTCAACTGGTGCCCCGGCCTCGGGACGGTCCTGTCCAACGAGGAGGTCACCAACGAGGGACGGTCCGAGCGCGGCAACTTCCCGGTCTTCCGCCGCAACCTGGCCCAGTGGATGATGCGGATCACGGCCTACGCCGACCGCCTCGCCGACGACCTGGACCGGGTGGACTGGCCCGAGAACGTCAAGCTCATGCAGCGCAACTGGATCGGGCGCTCGCAGGGTGCGCGCGTACGCTTCCCGGTCGTCACGGTGACGGGGGAGCAGGCCGACATCGAGGTCTTCACGACTCGTCCCGACACGCTCTTCGGTGCCACCTTCATGGTCATTGCGCCGGAGCACCCACTCGTCGACTCCCTTGTCCCGGAAGGCGGTTGGCCGGAGGGGTCGCACGACGACTGGAAGGGTGACGACGCCGCCGCCTCGGCGACCCCGCGCGCGGCGATCGACGCCTACCAGCTCGCCGCCTCACGCAAGGGTGACGTCGAGCGGCAGACGGAGGGCAAGGACAAGACCGGTGTCTTCACCGGCACCTGGGCCACGAACCCCCTGAACGGAGAGGCCATCCCGGTCTTCGTCGCGGACTACGTCCTGATGGGCTACGGCACCGGCGCCATCATGGCCGTCCCCGGGCAGGACGTGCGTGACTGGGAGTTCGCCGAGAAGTTCTCGCTGCCGATCGTCCGGACGGTGCAGCCTGCCGAGGGCCACCCGGACAACGAGGCGTTCACCGGCGAGGGCGTCGCGATCAACTCCGCCAACGACGAGGTCTCGCTCAACGGCCTGCACATCGCCGACGCCAAGGCGCGCATCATCGAGTACCTCCAGGACAAGGGCCTCGGCGAGGGCACCGTCAACTACCGGATCCGCGACTGGCTCTTCAGCCGCCAGCGCTACTGGGGTGAGCCGTTCCCGATCATGTTCGACGAGGACGGCATCAGCTATCCAGTGCCGGAGGACCAGCTGGCGCTGACGCTGCCCGATGTGCCGGACTACAGCCCCAAGACCTTCGACCCGGACGACGCACAGAGCAGCCCCGAGCCGCCGCTGTCGCGCGTGCCGGAGTGGGTCAACGTCGAGCTGGACCTGGGGGACGGCCGGGGCCGGCGGGGTTTCCGCCGCGAGACGAACACCATGCCCAACTGGGCGGGATCGTGCTGGTACTACTTCCGCTACCTCGACCCGGCGAACCACCAGGCGTTCGTCGACCCGGCCAACGAGGCGTACTGGCTGGCCAAGCAGCCGACCCCCGTCGAGGGCGCCCCGGCGGGCACGCGTGACCCCGGCGGCGTCGACCTCTACGTCGGTGGCGTCGAGCACGCGGTCCTCCACCTGCTCTACGCCCGCCTGTGGCACAAGGTCCTCTTCGACCTGGGCCACGTGCAGAGCGAGGAGCCGTTCCGCAAGTACTTCGCCCAGGGCTACATCCAGGCCTACGCGTACACCGACTCGCGTGGTCAGTACGTCCCGGCGGCGGACGTCATCGAGGAGCCCGGCAAGGACGGCCAGCCGACGTACGTCTGGGACGGCCAGCTCGTCAACCGCGAGTACGGCAAGATCGGCAAGTCGCTGAAGAACATGGTCAGCCCGGACGACATGTACGACAGCTTCGGCGCGGACACCTTCCGCGTGTACGAGATGTCGATGGGCCCCCTGGAGGTGTCCAAGCCGTGGGAGACGCGCGCCGTCGTCGGATCCCAGCGGTTCCTGCAGCGCGTGTGGCGCAACGTCGTCGACGAGGTGACGGGGGGGCTGCGCGTCGCTGATGTGGAACCGGACCGGGCCCTGACCACCCAGCTGCACCAGACCATTGCGGGGGTCCGGGAGGACTTCGAGGGGCTGCGCTTCAACACGGCCATCGCCAAGCTCATCGAGCTGAACAACGCCGTGACCAAGCTCGAGGTGCCGCCGCGCGAGGTCATGGAGGCCCTCGTGCTCATGATCGCGCCGGTCGCACCGCACATCGCGGAGGAGCTGTGGGCCAGGCTCGGCCACACCGGCGGCATCTCCAACGTGCCGTTCCCGGTGAGCGACCCGGCGAAGATCGTCGAGGAGCAGGTCACCTGTGTCATCCAGATCAAGGGCAAGGTGCGCGATCGCATCGAGGTGGCTCCCGACATCTCGGAGGACCAGCTGCGTGAGCTGGTGCTGGCGCGGGACAAGGTCAAGGCGGCGACAGCGGACGGAGTCCGCACGGTCATCGTGCGCGCGCCCAAGCTCGTCAACGTCGTCCCGGCCTGAGGCGCCACCATGCCGTACGCCGCTGAGCTGGCCAGGTGCCCACGGTGACCACCGGGGGAGCGCCGTTGGGTGACAAGCTCAATGACCGGCTGGGGGACCGGCTCCGGCGCTGGCGACGGACCCGCGCGACGGAGCTGGTCCAGCAGGAGGCCCCGAGCCCGCGCGTCGACGTGCGAGTGGTCACCGACTCGACGGCGTACCTGCCGGTCTCCGTCGTCGAGAAGCACCGCATCGAGGTGATCCCGCTCCACGTCGTCGTCGGAGGCCAGGAGCTCGTCGAGGGCCGCGACAT
>DASUQN010000428.1:0-10256 GCA_036280515.1 Intrasporangium sp.
CGAGATCGAGCTCGCCCTCGACACCGCGGATCTCGCCGCGGTGGGAACCTTCTGGGCCGCACTGCTCACCGGCAGCACGGACGCGCTCCACGGCTCCAACGTCGTCGATCCCAAGGGACGGGTGCCCCTGCTCTGGTTCCAGGACACCGACCACCACCGGACGCCGCGGCAGCGCTTCCACATCGACCTGTGGCTGCCGCACGACATTGCCGAGGAGCGCATCTCCGCAGCGGTCGCGGCCGGCGGCACCGTGGTCGACAACGAGAACGCGCCGTCGTTCGTCGTCCTCGCCGATCCCGAGGGCAACCGCACGTGCGTGTGCACCAGCCTCGACCGCTGAGTTCGTCCTCGCCGGGCGCTCACTCTGGACGTATGCCGCTGGGCTCGCTTCCGCGCGCCGCTTTCGTCACGTTCGTGCTGGGTGTGACGGCCGCGGGGCTCGGCGCGTGCGAGTCCGGGCCGTCCAGGTCGGAGCCCGCCCCGACCCCGTCGAGTGTGCAGTACACGCCGCCCTCGTCGGAGCCCGCGACCAAGCCCTCGTCGGAGGCCGCGACCAAGCCCTCGTCGAGTGTGCAGAAGCCGTCGGACGCAGAACAGGCTCGGCTCGACCAACAGCTCCGCGACGCGGCGTGGACGAACGACGTGAAGGCGGCCCGGGCACTCATCGGCAGGGGAGCCGACGTCAATGCCAAGGACGCAACGGTGCAGTCGGCCTATCTCATCGCGACGAGCGAGGGCTACCTGGATCTCCTCCGCCTGACGCTGGCGAACGGCGCGAAGGTCAACGACAAGGACAGCTGGAACGGGACCGGACTCATCCGCGCGGCCGAGCGGGGGCACTACCTCGTCGTCGGCGAGCTGTTGCAGGCGGGGATCGACAAGGACCACGTCAATCGCATTGGCTACCAAGCACTTCACGAAGCCGTCTGGCTGGGACGGAACTCAGCGGCATACGTCAACACGGTCCGTG
This sequence comes from Intrasporangium sp., assembly GCA_036280515.1. Classification (GTDB taxonomy): domain Bacteria; phylum Actinomycetota; class Actinomycetes; order Actinomycetales; family Dermatophilaceae; genus Intrasporangium. Next base: position 971 of record DASUQN010000428.1, read on the forward strand.
TGCTGGTTGCTGGCGGAGTCCAGCTGACCCGGCAGTCCACGACGGAGCGGCTGACGCCGCTGCAGATGGCGCGGTCACGCGGGTACGACCGACTGGAGGCGGTGCTCGTGAAGGCAACGGGAGTCAAGGAGCCGGCCGATCCGGATGCTGAGCTGCTGCGGGCAGCGGAGGCGGGAGATGCCGACGGAGTGGCGCTCGCCCTGCGCGCGGGCGCCGACATCGAGGCGCGCGATGGTGACAAGCGGACGGCGCTGCTCGTCGCGGCGACGCACGACCGGGTCGAGGTGGCCCGGTTGCTCGTGGCCATGGGCGCGTCGCCCGATGCGCTCGACGACCGCCACGACACCCCGTGGCTCGTCACCGGCGTCACGGGCAGCGTGGCGATGCTCGAGGCGCTGCTCCCGGCGAACCCGGACCTGACGATCCAGAACCGGTTCGGTGGAGTGTCCGTCATTCCCGCAAGCGAGCGTGGCCACGTCGACTACGTGCGGCGCGTCGTCCGGACGGGGATAGACGTCAACCACGTCAACGACCTGGGCTGGACCGCCATGCTCGAGGCGGTGGTCCTCGGCGACGGGGGCAGCCGGCACCAGGAGATCGTGCGCATCCTGCTCGACGCCGGGGCGGACCCGGCGATCAGCGACAAGAACGGCGTGACGCCGCTCGAGCACGCGCGGACCCGAGGGTTCGACGCGATCGTGCGGATCCTGCAGGAGGCGCGCTAGCGAGCGCCCGTCCGGTTCCCCGGCCGGGTCTCCGCACGCACCCGGTCCTTCGGAGTGGTGGGGAGGGGCAGGACGACGAGTCCGACCCCGACGAAGAGCGCGAGGTGTGGCCACCAGCCCGGTCCCCAGAAGACGCCGGAGAGCACGACGAGCACCAGACCGGGAAGGGCGAATCGGAGGTAGCTGGGACTGCGAACGACCTCCCAGCGTCGGCCTCGCTCAACCATCGGGCCTCCTTCTGGCAGTGGCCGGGCCGTGGGCTCACCATAGCGAGGGCCCCGACCTCCGCGTGGAGATCGGGGCCCTCGCTCCACGGCGGTCAGCTCGCCTCGGCCTTCCCCTGGATTGCCGTCGTGTCGTCGCCGTGCGACACGGAGATCTTGCGGGGCTTGGCCTCCTCGGCGACGGGGATCATCAGCGTGAGGACACCGTTGTGGTAGTTCGCCTCGATCTGATCGAGGGCGAGCCCCGCACCGAGCGAGAGCTGGCGGGCGAACGTGCCGGTCGGGCGCTCGTGCGAGAGCCACCGGACGTCACCGAGGTCCTCCCGAACGCGCTCGGCGCGGACGGTGAGCGTCCGATCCTCGACGTCGATGTCGATCGACGTCGGGTCGACGCCAGGAAGGTCGATCTCGGCGATGAAGGTCTCGCCGCGCTTGTACAGGTCCATCGGCATCGGGCCGGGTCCCGCAGTGCGGAAGCCCTCACCGAAGAGCCGGTCCATCTCCCGGAACGGGTCGAAGGTCGTTGCCATGTGACAGTCACTCCTCAATTGAACTCGAACAGTCGCGCGGCGGGGAGCCGTGCAGACGCACCTTTCTTGAGTGGTAACGACTCAACTTTGCGACACATTCCCACGCCCGTCAAGTGGGGTTCCGTGCTTGGATGGCGGCATGACATCCGCGGACGAAGCCTCCCGGCCACCCCTCCCGCCCCGCGCAGCCAGAGTCGTGTCGGCGAGACGCGAGATCGCCGCCCCTGCCGGTCGCATCTTCGATCTCATCGCCGACCCTGCCGAGCAGCCGAGGTGGGACGGCAACGACAACCTCGCCGCCGCTGATCCGGGCCAGCGCGTGCGCGCTGTGGGCGACCGCTTCACGATGCAGCTGACCGGTGGGAAGGTCCGGGAGAACCACGTCGTCGAGTTCGACGAGGGGCGACGGATCGCCTGGCGGCCGGCGGAGCCCGGTCAGGCACCGCCGGGACACCTCTGGCGGTGGGAGCTCGAGGCACTCGACGCGGGTCGCACCCGGGTCACGCACACCTACGACTGGACCGAGCTGACGGACGAGACGCGCTTCCCGCGAGCCATGGCCACGACGACGGAACGGCTCATGGCGTCGGTCGACAGGCTCGCCGCCCTGTCCGAGGATTCCCAGCACTCCGAGCAAGGCGAGGCCTCGACCGGCGGGTGAGCGCTCAGGAGAACTGTGCCCACAGCTCCGGGCTGAGCTCGCCGACGAGCTCGTAGGCTCGGTCGGCGGTCAGGTCGACGAGGTCGTAGTGCTGCTGGCCCGCCGCAGTCGTCGCGACGAGGGTCACCACCCCTGCCCGGCGTTGGAAGAAGGACTGCCGGATCGTCCACCCGATCACGCCGTTCCGCGTGAGGACGACGCGGCTCCGGTCGAGTGATCCACTGCGGGACACCAGGTGCGCAGGCGTCACCGCGTGACCCAGGCCGGCATAGCGATCCACCCCCAGGAACCAGCCGGCAACTCCGAGCGGCAGGGCGACCCACAGCAGCCACCCGGGCCAGTCCCACAGGGGCAGACCGGTGCCGAGGCCGAGGGCGACGACGACGGGGAGGAGCATGGCGCGGGTCAGCCGCCGGCGCCGTGCGGCCGGACCATGGGGTTCCAGCGGTCCAGAGACCGCCTCGGGGTCTCCGGTGACGGCCGTCGCGACGGCCTGGACCACCCCCTGCGGGGCGGGCGGGGACAGCCAGTCGGAGCCACCTCCCGCCTCGCCCTGGAGGCCGGTGCTCACGGCCTTGAGGCGCCCGGCCCCGGCGAGCCGCAGTCCGAGCGGTTCACCTACGTCGACGCCGCGCACCCGAGTGTGGTCGATGCCGACCTCGCGGCTCGTGAGCAGGCCACGGCGGGTGTGCAGGCTGCCTGTCCGGTTCCGGGTCAGGCGAAAACCCCAGAAGGACAGGACGTACGCACCGACGGCCAGCATGGAGACGAGGACGAGGATGCCGAGGACGTCGACCCACCACGCCAGCCCGCGCACCCAGTCGGCGCCGGTCTGGAGGACGTCACCCTCCTCCGAGAACCGCCCGAGACCTTGGCTGGCAAAGCCGAAGATCGCTGCCGCAGAGGCGATACCGGTCATCGTGAAGGGCGCGTACCGGATCCAGGACGGGTCGAGCCGCACGAGCTCCTCGTCGCCTCCCGGTGGCTCCGGCGCGGAGCGGGGCGGCTCGAGCTCCGCGGGCTGGCCCGACGGGGCGGGCAGTGTGGCGAGTGCAGGGTCGACCCGGTCCAGCAGCTCGGCGCGGAGTCGGCGCCCCTCCTGGACGCCGAGCGAGTCGAGCACGAGCCGCTCCCGTGCGGCAGAGCCCGTCGAGACCTCGACCCTGGCGAGTCCGAGGAGGCGGTGGTGCACCTCCGCCGTCAGGTCGACCGAGCGAACCTTGTCGAGCCGTGCCGTCGTCGTCTGCTTGTTGAACAGCCCGCGCCGGAGCTCGATCTGGTCGGCGCTGATCCGATAGCGGGTGGTCACCCACCGGAGGAGGCCGAACGCGACGATGACAGGCAGCGCGATGAGCTCCCACCGGTCCGAGTCGTCCGAGCCGAGCTGGACGACGAAGAGCGCCAGTAGCGCGGGGAGCGCCCGCACGAAGGTCTGGATCGGATGAATCAGGAGCATGCGCTTGTCGAGCCGTTGCCATTCGGCCTCCTGCTCCATGCCCTCCTTGCCCTCCTTGCCCTCCATGCCCGCCGTCGGCTCGGTCACGTGGCATCGCCCTTCTCGACGACGGCAGCGGTCGTCAGGCTCTCGACCAGCTGCCGGGCGACGTCGAGGTCGAGCCCGACGATCTCGAGCGGTCCTGCGGCCGACGCCGTCGTCACCGTCACGCTCGCGAGGCGGAACAGCTGTGCGATGGGGCCGCGTTTGAGGTCAACCGTCTGCACCCGCGAGAGCGGCGCGATGCGGCGTTCCTGGTTGAGCCAGCCGGTCTGCGTGTAGATCGCGTGCGGCGTGGCCTCCCAGCGATGCACGCGGTAGCGCCAGCGGGGCATGGCGAGGACGTACGCGATCGCGAGAACGAGCCAGGCCGCCGCCACCACGTAGTGCGGCGTGCGGTCAGGTGCGTCGTCGACGAACCACCAGAACACCTGGGCGAGACCAACGACGAGCGACACGATGACGCCTTGGACGGTCCACATGCGGATCGCTCTCGGCGACACGAGGTTCGCGGGCTCACGTAGCTGCACGGCACCACCGTTTCACACCTGGCTCGGCCCGATCCGCGGAGTCCCGGGACGTCGTCAAGTCGCTGTCTGGCGAGACGATGGAGCCGTAAATCTGATTGACGCGGCAGTCAGATCTCGCGAGGGTGAAGGCGACTGTCGAGACCAGGAGAAATGGGGCGACCATGGGCACGATCGCAGTTCACGAGTTCATCGCGCTGGACGGGGTCTACGAGGACCCGAGCTGGACCTTCGAGTACGGCTTCGACCCGGGGATGGGCGAGACCCTTGGGGAGATCACCGGCTCGTCGAAGGCGATCCTCCTCGGGCGAAGAACATACGAGATGTTCGCTCCCGCGTGGTCGTCCCGCACGGTCGAGGACGACCCCGGCGCCCCCTTCTTCAACGACACACACAAGTATGTGGTCGGTGCGACCGAGCCCAACGTGGACTGGGGCCCCTCGACGCGTCTCGGCGCCTACGACCCCGAGGCGATCCGTCGGCTCACGGACGAGACTGACGGCACGATCTACATCTCGGGAAGCGGCACCCTGGTCCGCGGGCTCCTCGCCGACGGGCTGGTCGACGACCTGCACCTGTTCGTCTACCCGGTCGCGAGGGGCACGGGGGAGCACCTCTTCCGGGACGGTGTCGACCCGACGAAGTTGCGGCTCAAGGCCACCGACGTCTACGACAACGGCGTCGTCCACCTCGACTACGGGCCGGCCTGACCCGTTGCCCGTGGGCCAGTCGCGTGCCGGTCAGGCCGCGGTTGGCTCGCCCACACGGCTCACGGTCTCGCCCCGTGACTCCGTGAGGCGAGAGTAGCGGCCACCCAGGGCGAGCAGCGAGTCGTGGCTGCCGAGCTCGACGACCCGGCCGCGGTCGAGGACGGCGATCTGCTCCGCGTCGCGGATCGTCGACAGGCGGTGGGCGATGGTGATCGTCGTCCGTCCGGCCATGAGCCCGTCGATGGCGCCCTGGAGCTCCCGTTCGGTCTCGTTGTCGAGGGCGCTGGTCGCCTCGTCGAGCACGAGCACACGCGGGTTGCGCAGGAGCGTCCGCGCGATGGCCAGCCGTTGCTTCTCACCTCCGCTGAACCGATGGCCCCGCGCGCCGACGACCGTGTCGAGACCATGTGGCAGCCCAGCGACGAGCGCCGCGACCTGGGCCGTCTCGAGGGCTCGCCACATCTGGTCGTCGGTCGCCTCCGGCGCCGCGAGCAGGAGGTTCTCCCGGATCGAGGCGTGGACCAGGTAGGTCTCCTGGGTGACGACGCCGACGATCCTGGCCAGGTCCTCGGGAGCAAGATCGCGCAGGTCCACGCCGTCGATGGTGACCCGACCGCGGGTCGGGTCGGCCAGCCGCGAAACGAGACCGGCCAGCGTCGACTTGCCCGAGCCGGTCTCGCCGACGAGCGCCAGCGTCGTGCCAGCGGGCACGTCGAGCGTGACGTCGTCAGCGGCATACGTCTCCCCGTCGTACGTGTGGCTCACGTGCTCGAGGCGCACGTCACCACGCAGCGACGCAAGGTCGAGTGCGGCGGGATGGCGTGGCGGAGCGACGTCAACGGGGAGGTCGAGGTAGCCGAAGATCCGGCTGAAGAGGGCCATCGAGGTGATCCACGAGGCGCCGACGTCGAGCAGGCCCATGAGGGGGCGGAAGATGCCGGCCTGGAGTCCGGTGAAGGCGATCAGCGTGCCGATCGTCATGCCGCCCGAGGTCGCGGGGAAGCCGGCGGCCAGGTAGATCAGGGCTGGGATCGCCGCGAAGACGATCTGCATCGTGGCCATCCGGTAGCGCCCGGCGAGCTGCGAACGCAGCTCGAGGTCGACGAGGTCGGTCGACGTGGCGGTGAAGCGGTCCGCCGCCCGCTCCGACGCGCCGAGGGTCTTGATGAGCGTCGCGCCGCTCACCGTGAGGCCCTCCTCGACCTGGCTGTGCAGGTCGGCGAGGCGACGCTGACGATGGGTCGTGATGTCCCGGCGGAGCAGCGCGACCCGACGGGTCGTCCAGATCGCCGGCGGGATGACGATGAGCGAGAGCAGCGAGAGCCGCGGGCTGAGGGCCACCATGGCGACGGCGGTGGCGATCGCGGTCGTCACATTGCTCGCGATCGAGGTCGCGGTGGACGTGATGACCGACTGCATGCCGGAGATGTCGTGGGTCAGGCGCGACTGGACCTCCCCGCTGCGCGTGCGCGTGAAGAAGGCGACCGACTGGCGCTGCAGATGGCGGAAGACGTCGGTGCGCAGTCCGTGCATGACGCGCTGTCCGACGGAGGTCGTCATCCACGTCTGGACGACTCCCAGCAGCTGCGTCACGACAGTGACGGCGAGCATGCCGCCGACGGCCCAGAGCAGCAGGCTCACGTCCTGGCGGGGCAGGGCGTCGTCGATGACGGCGCGCAGCAGGAAGGGCTGGGCCATCGAGATGGTCGAGATCGCGACGATGATGAGCGTCACGATGGCGAGGGGGGTCCTGTGTGGGCGGAAGAGCGCGGCCACGCGGGGAAGCGACACCGGGGACTCGGCGAGCTGCGCCTTGTCCTGCGGGTCGACTCTCTCCGGGGTGCGGCCGCCGCGGCCGCCTCTGGGATGGAACTCGTTCATGTGGTTACCTCCATACATTCATGTGCTGAGGTTACCTCATTAAGCGACCCCCTCCAAGTTGTCCGTATGCCGCTGGGCTTGGTTACGCTCGCGGTCATGAGGTCCCAGCGTGGCGGAGACGACGAACCGGGGCTCGACGAGCTGCTCATGGGCGCGTCGCGAGCCCTTCGCCGGCGCTGGTCCGCCGGTCTCGGTGACATCGCCGGGCTGGAGCTCTCCCCGCACGAGGCGAGGGCGCTGCGCACCATCGGGCACCACGGACCCACTCGGCTCGGCGTCGTCGCGGAGCACCTGCGCATCGCCCCGAGGTCGGCCACCGATGTCGTCGACCGTCTCGAGTCGCGTGGCCTTGTGGAGCGCGCTCCCGACCCCTCGGACCGTCGCGCCATGACGGTCTCCCTCACTCCGCGGGGGGTGGAGGTGCTCGCCCAGACGGACACGCTACGGAAGGAGGGGGCCGCGGAGTTCTTCGGGGCACTCACGCCGGCCCAGCGGCATACCCTCTCGTCGTTGTTGTCCAAGCTGGACACCGAGCCCGGCCGACGCGGCAAACCTAGGATGGGGCCATGAACGTCGAACTCGGGCTCGACACCTTCGGCGACATCGCCAACGGCCCCGATGGGCAGCCGCTCCACCCGGCGGTCGTCATTCGGGAGGTGCTGGCCGAGGGCGAGCTCGCGGACCGGTTGGGTCTCGACTTCTTCGGGGTCGGCGAGCACCACCGCAGGGACTACGCTATCTCCGCGCCGGACACGGTTCTTGCCGCCCTCGCTTCGAGGACGGAGCGGATCCGTCTCGGCACCTCCGTCACGGTCCTGTCCTCGGACGACCCGATCCGCGTCTTCCAGCGGTTCTCGACGGTGGACGCGATCTCGCGGGGCCGCGCCGAGATCACCGTGGGGCGCGGCTCGTTCATCGAGTCGTTCCCCCTCTTCGGTCTCGACCTGGCCGACTACGAGACGCTCTTCGACGAGAAGCTGAACCTGCTCGCGGCGGTCGTCGCCGAGCAGCCGGTGAAGTGGGAGGGCACGATCCGGCCGCCGGTCGACGTCGAGTTCGTCCAGCCCGCAACGGAGTCCGGACACCTGCCCGTCTGGGTCGGGGTCGGGGGCACCCCACAGTCGGTGGTCCGGGCGGCGCACTACGGCTTCCCCGTCGTCATCGCCATCATCGGTGGCTCGGCGCGCCAGTTCGCCCCACTCGCCGACCTGTACCGCCGCGCTCTCGCCGACCTGGGCAGGGAGTCCCGGCCGGTCGGGGTCCACTCGCCCGGCTACGTCGCGGCCACGGACGAGCAGGCGCAGGAGGAGTTCCTGCCGCACTCCGTGGCCTACATGAACAAGCTCGGTCGGGAGCGTCGCTGGGCTCCGATGACGATCGAGCAGGCCAGGCAGCAGCTCGGGCCGGAGGGTGCGATGTACTGCGGCTCGCCCGAGACGGTCGCGCAGAAGATCGCCGACACGATGCGCGTGCTCGGTGCGACGCGCTTCCAGCTCAAGTACTCCGTCGGGACGCTCGCGCACGACAGGCGCATGGAGAGCATCCGCCTCTACGCCACGGAGGTGGCCCCGCGGGTCCGCGAGCTGCTCGCCGCCGACTGACCGCCATCTGCTCGCTGCGACCGACCACGAGCGAAGCCACCCCACGACGCTGGACCCCATTGCGTCGAGTGGGCAGTCCGCGCCAGGCACCTGACCCTCGCCCGACCCCGTTTGCGGAATCGCCCCGGACAATCGGGCCGCGGTCCGATTGTTGAGGGAGATCTTGCCCGCGGAGTGCAGACAATCGGGCCGCGGTCCGATTGTCTGCGGTGTGGCAGCCCGGACGGTCCGGGGCTGACTCGTCCTGAACTGAGGAGCGACCCAGCGAACTGCACACTCGACGGGGAGCGAGCTCAGCGGCATACGGCCCGAAGCGGTTCGAACTCAGCTGGGCGCGCTCTGGAGGAAGGTCAGGACCGCGGCCACGCGCCGATGGACGCCCGTGTCCGGCAGGGACAGCTTGGTGAAGATCGAGTTCACGTGCTTCTCGACCGTGGACGAGGACAGGTAGAGAGCCTCCTCGATCCCGCTGTTGGTCTTGCCGAGGGCCATCTCGCGGAGGACGTCGAGCTCGCGCGGGGACAGGGCGGCGATGGGACTCGTGGTGCCTCGGCTGCGCCTGCGCACGAGGGTGTCGACGATCTCGGGATCGATGACCGACCCGCCGCCCCGGACCTCCCTCAGCGCGTGCACGAGGTCCTCGAGGTCGCCGACGCGGTCCTTGAGGAGGTAGCCCAGGCCCGCCGACCCGTTCTCGAAGAGCGCCAGCGCGTAGCTCTCGTCGGTGTGCTGCGAGAGGACGACCACGCCGATGGCCGGGTGGGTGGCGCGGATGGCGTGAGCGGCCTCGATGCCCTCCATCTGGTGCGTGGGGGGCATCCGGATGTCGGTGAGCACGGCGTCCGGGTTCAGCCGTCGCACGGCATCCAGCAGCTCCACGGCCGTGCCGACGCCCGCGAGCACGGTGACGCGTCCTGAGTCCTCGAGGAGGC
>DASUQN010000429.1:0-2337 GCA_036280515.1 Intrasporangium sp.
ACGGCGAGTCCACGGTCTCCGCGACGGAGCACGACAACCTGGTGCGGGGTCACGGGCCTCCTTCGGGGACGGGGACCTGTGCACTGTAGTACGCCGATGGGGTGGCACCGCGAAGGCGGACCACCCCATCAGGTCGAGCTCACCGTGGGGCGAGCCGCGGTCAGGAGATGAACTCCTCGAGCTCGCGGAGCAGCTTGGGCTTGGGGTGCGCGCCGACGATCGACTTGACGACCTGACCCTTGACGTAGACGTTGAGCGTCGGGATCGACACGACGCCGTAGCGGGCCGCGGTGTCCATGTTGGCGTCGGTGTCGAGCTTGACGATCTCGACCTTGTCGCCGTACTGCTCGTTGATCTCCTCGAGGATCGGGGCGACCTTGCGGCACGGACCGCACCACTCCGCCCAGAAGTCGACGAGCACCGGCTTGTCACTCATGAGGACGTCATCAGCGAACGTGGCGTCGGTCGTTTCCTTCAGTGCCATGCTGGGTCTCTCCCTTGGGTATGCCGCTGGGCTTGCCTGCCGGGTCGCGGCGGAGTTGGCGGGTGGTGGCAGATTGGGGCCGGTGGTCGCGCTGTCAGGCTAGGCGTTCGCGCCGACAGAGGACGTGGGGATGGCGCCGGCGGCGGTGTCGTCGATGAGCGCGGCCTGGTGGGCGGCCTGCTCGGGAGAGGCGGCGTCCTCGAGCGCGGCGAGGTAGTGCTCGGCGTCGAGGGCGGCGGCGCAACCCGTGCCGGCTGCCGTGACCGCCTGACGGTACGTGTGGTCGACCAGGTCTCCGCACGCGAACACGCCGGTGACGTTGGTGCGCGTCGACGGAGCGTCGACGAGGACGTAGCCGGCGTCGTCGAGGGCGACCTCGCCGCTGCCGTCCGCGGTTCCGCCTGCTCTGAGCAGCTCGTTGCGCGGGTCGTGGCCGATGGCGACGAACATGCCGGTGACGGGGAGCTCGCGAGTCTCGCCGGTCCCGATGTCGCGGAGCGTGAGGCCAGTCAGCTTGCCGTCGCCGTGGATCTCGGCCACCTCGCTGTTCCAGGCGAAGGTGATCTTGTCGTTGGCAAACGCTCGGTCCGCCATGATCTTGGACGCCCGCAGCGCGTCGCGGCGGTGCACGATCGTCACGGACCTGGCGAACTTCGTCAGGAAGGTCGCCTCCTCGACGGCGGAGTCGCCGCCACCGATGACGGCAATGTCCTGGTCGCGGAAGAAGAAGCCGTCACAGGTGGCGCACCAGGAGACGCCGTGACCGGACAGCTCCTTCTCCCTGGGCAGGCCGAGCTCGCGGTAGGCGGAGCCCATCGCGAGGATGACCGCCCTTGCGGAGTAGGTCTTGCCGGCACCATCCGTGACCGTCTTGACCTCGCCACTCAGGTCGACCGCGGTGACGTCGTCGGTGACGAGCTCGGCCCCGAAGCGCTCGGCCTGGGCACGCATCTGCTCCATCAGCTCCGGGCCCATGATCCCGTCCTTGAAGCCCGGGAAGTTCTCCACGTCGGTGGTGTTCATCAGGGCCCCACCGGCGGTGACGGCACCCTCGAAGACGAGCGGCTTGAGGTTGGCTCGAGCCGCGTAGACGGCGGCCGTGTACCCAGCTGGTCCCGAACCGATGATGATGACGTTGCGGACGTCTTCCGACATGTAGTGATGCTCCTAGGACGGGGTCTGCTGCTCGGCTCAACCGATCCTAGGCGCCCGGCATTCCCGTTGGTGGGGGACGTCACGGAGGCCACACTGGGCACGGAGCGAGCTCAGCGGCATACGGCATGGGGTATTGGGACTCACGGGACGGGTGTGGCGTCGGTCAGGGCAGCGGGGTGGCCCGAGGTGCAGGTACGCTCCACCACGCGCACGATGCTGCGACCGCCCTCCGTCACGACGATGATCGCTGCCGGCCGGCCCTCGTAGGTGGCGAGGTCCACGTGCACCGGGACGTCCGTGGGCACCGAGTGCGCGGTCAGGCAGGACTCGAGCCCCACCTCAGTCGCGATGGGGCCGAGCGTCGGCGCCTCGGCTGCGAGGACCTGGATGGGCGCGGCGGGGCGGGCCAGCATCGCTCGGGCTTGGCCCGCGAGATCCGCCTCGCTGTAGTCCGTCTCCGAGAGCTGGATGTGGAAGTTCGGCTTGGACGGGCCCACCGGTGGCCCGATGGACTCGGTCGGCCCGGGCGAGTCGGTCGGCATGAGGGACGGTCGCGTCGGGGTGGTCACGGTCACGCTCGGGTTGCCGAGCGAGGCCGTGCCGTTCGCCCGATTGTTCAGGTGCAGCGCCGAACCGCCGAACCGCCGACCGCCACGACCGCCGCTGCCGCAGCAACCGCTGCGACAGCGAGAACGGGG
>DASUQN010000430.1:0-7240 GCA_036280515.1 Intrasporangium sp.
GGCCACTCGTGCGGGCGCCGCACCGGCGGCGCGTGGGGATGCCGCTCCGGCAGCCCGCCAGGGCGGCGCTCCCACCCCCGGTCCGCGCCCAGCGCCCCGGCCGGGACAGCCCCGTCCCGGCAACAACCCGTTCGCCTCGAGCCAGGGCATGGGCCAGACCCGCTCGCGCTCGAGTGACGCGGGACCCCGTCCGGGCAACAACCCGTTCAGCTCGAGCCAGGGCATGCCGCGTCCGCAGCAGCGCCCGGCGCCGCGTCCTGGCGCACCGGCAGCCCGTCAGGGCGGCGCGCCGGGTGCCGGCCCCCGTCCGGGTCCCCGTCCCGGTGGTACCCGTCCCAGCCCCGGCATGATGCCGGAGCGCAGCACGGTCGGTCGCCCGGGGCAGCGCCCCGCAGGCGGTCCGGGCCGTGGCGCCCCCGGCGGTGGCCGTGGCGGCTTCGCCCCGGGTGGTGGCGGCGCCCCCGGTGGTGGCCGCGGCGGCTTCGGCGGTCCGCGTGGCGGTGGTCCCGGTGGCCGTGGTGGCACCCAGGGCGCCTTCGGTCGCGGCGGTGGGCGTCCGGTCCGCGGCCGCAAGTCGAAGCGGGCGAAGCGCCAGGAGTTCGAGCAGATGCAGGCGCCGTCGATCGGTGGCGTCACCGTCCCGCGCGGTGACGGCTCGACCGTCATTCGCGTGCGTCGTGGCTCGTCGCTGACCGACTTCGCCGACAAGATCAACGCCAACCCGGCGTCGCTCGTCACGGTGCTCTTCCACCTCGGTGAGATGGCCACGGCGACGCAGTCCCTCGACGAGGACACCTTCAAGCTCCTCGGCGCCGAGCTGGGCTACGACGTCCAGGTCGTGTCTCCGGAGGAGGAGGAGCGCGAGCTCTTCGAGCAGTTCAACATCGACCTCGAGACGGGCATCGAGTCCGAGGAGGATGAGGACCTCGAGGCGCGCCCGCCGGTCGTGACCGTGATGGGCCACGTCGACCACGGCAAGACGCGACTGCTCGACGCGATCCGCAACGAGGACGTCGCAGCGGGCGAAGCCGGTGGCATCACCCAGCACATCGGTGCGTACCAGGTCCGCGAGGAGCACGAGGGCGTCGAGCGGGCCATCACCTTCATTGACACCCCGGGTCACGAGGCGTTCACCGCCATGCGTGCCCGCGGCGCCAAGGTGACCGACATCGCGATCCTCGTCGTCGCCGCGGACGACGGTGTCATGCCGCAGACCGTGGAGGCGCTCAACCACGCGCAGGCCGCTGACGTCCCGATCGTCGTCGCGATCAACAAGATCGACGTCGAGGGCGCCAACCCTTCGAAGATCCGCCAGCAGCTGACCGAGTACAACCTCGTCGCCGAGGAGTACGGCGGCGACACGATGTTCGTCGACGTCTCCGCGAAGCAGGGCGTCAACATCGACGGCCTGCTCGAGGCGGTACTGCTGACCGCGGACGCGGCCCTTGACCTGCGCGCCAACCCCGAGCGGGACGCCAAGGGCGTCGCCATCGAGGCGAACCTCGACCGTGGTCGCGGTGCCACGGCGACGGTCCTCGTCCAGACGGGGACCCTGAACGTCGGTGACGCCATCGTCGCCGGCTCGGCCCATGGCCGCGTCCGGGCCATGCTCGACGAGCACGGCAAGAACGTCGAGGAGGCGGGTCCGTCCCGGCCGGTCCAGGTGCTCGGCCTGTCCTCGGTGCCGCGCGCCGGTGACACCTTCGTGGTGGCTCCGGACGACCGCACCGCGCGCCAGATCGCCGAGAGGCGCGAGGCGGCGGACCGCCAGGCGAGTCTTGCGAAGGCCCGCAAGCGGATCTCGCTCGAGGACCTCAACGAAGCCCTCGCGGCGGGCAAGGTCGAGACCCTCAACCTCATCCTCAAGGGTGACGTGTCGGGTTCGGTCGAGGCCCTTGAGGACGCCCTGCTCAAGATCGACGTGGGCGAGGAGGTCGACCTGCGGATCATCGACCGCGGCGTCGGCGCGATCACGATGAACAACATCAACCTCGCGATGGCCTCGAACGCGGTCATCATCGGCTACAACGTGCGCGCCGAGGGGCAGAACGCCGACTACGCCGAGCGCGAGGGCGTCGAGATCCGCTACTACTCAGTGATCTACCAGGCCATCGAGGAGGTCGAGGCGGCGCTCAAGGGCATGCTCAAGCCCGAGTACGAGGAGGTCGAGCTCGGCACCGCGGAGATCCGCGAGATCTTCCGTTCGAGCAAGTTCGGCAACATCGCCGGTTCGCTCGTCCGCAGTGGCGAGATCAAGCGCGGCTCCAAGGCGCGAATCACCCGCGACGGGGTCGTCGTGTCCGAGAACGTCGAGATCGCCGGCCTGCGGCGGTTCAAGGACGACGTCACCGAGGTGCGCGAGGGCTACGAGTGCGGCATCAACCTCGGGTCGTTCAACGACCTGCAGATCGGCGACCTCATCGCCACGTACGAGATGCGCGAGAAGCCGCGCGTCTGACCACAATCGAGAGTGCAACTTCTGCGTCACGAGCGCAGGCTGGCCTGCCAGCAGCAGAAGTTGCACTCTCGATTGGCAACCCAGACCGTATGCCGCTGGGCGCGCTCCCGGGGTCCCGACCCTGTCGCTTCGGCGGGCTCTCGGAGGGCTCTGTTCTGCCGCGGCTAGGGTGGGTAAGCGGCCTCACGGCTGTGCACCGCAGATCCACATCGAGAAGAAACGAGGTAAGAGCCATGGCTGACCCAGCTCGCGCCCGCAAGGTTGCCGACCGCATCAAGGTCATCGTCGCGGAGTACCTCGAGTTCCGTCTCAAGGACGAGCGCCTCGGCTTCGTGACGATCACCGATGCGCGGGTGACCGGCGACCTGCAGCACGCCTCGGTGTTCTACACGGTCTTCGGCTCCGACGAGGAACGCAAGGCGACCGCAGCCGTCCTCGAGGCCAACAAGGGACGCATCCGCTCCGCCGTGGGCAAGCAGATCGGCATCCGCCTGACGCCATCGCTCGAGTTCATCGCCGACGCCCTCCCGGAGGGGGCGGCCCACCTCGAGGACCTGGTCGCCCAGACGCGGGCCAGGGACGAGGAGCTCGCCCGGGCCGCGGCCAACGCCAAGCACGCCGGCGAGCCCGACCCCTACAAGAAACCGGCTGACCACACGGCGTCGAACGAGGGCCCGGACTCGCTGTCAGCCGACTTCGACCTGGATGTGGACGTCGAGGCCAGGTGACGGCTCCCCGCAGCGGGCTGCTCGTCGTCGACAAGCCGGCCGGGTGGACCAGCCACGACGTCGTCGCCCGCGTGCGGCGCCTGTGCGGGACGCGACGGGTCGGTCACGCCGGCACGCTCGACCCGATGGCGACGGGTGTGCTCGTCCTGGGCGTGGAGAAGGGGACGAAGCTGCTCACTTTTCTCGTCGGCTGTGACAAGGAGTACCGCGCGACGATCCGGCTGGGGCAAGCGACGGTGACCGACGACGCCGAAGGTGAGCCGACCGCGTCCGTCGGGATCGCCGACCGTGCGGCGGTGGAGGCGGCCCTGCCCGCCGCCGTCGCGGGCCTGACCGGCGAGATCGAGCAGGTCCCCAGCGCGGTGAGTGCCATCAAGGTCGGCGGCGAACGGAGCTACGCGACGGTCCGCAGGGGCGGAGAGGTCGATCTGCCCGCACGACCCGTCACCGTCAGCCGCTTCGACGTGCACTCGGTCTCACCCGCCACCGCCGTGATCGAGGACGGCCGGACACTGGACGTCCTCGATGTCGACGTGGAGGTCGAGGTGTCGTCCGGCACGTACGTACGGGCCCTGGCGCGGGACCTCGGCGCGGCGCTCGGCGTTGGGGGTCATCTGACTGCCTTGCGTCGGACCCGCGTCGGCCGCTTCGACCTTGCTGCCGCAGTCCCACTCGCGGAGCTCGTCCGGCAGGTCGAGGGTGGCGGGGCGGACGCTGTCGGCGTCCTGCCACTGGCGGCTGCCGCGCGAGCCCAGCTGCCGGTCCACGAGGTCTCCACCGAAGAGGCCCGCAGGCTCGGGCACGGCCAGCGCATCGCCAGCGCCGCTGCCCGTGCCGACGCCGTCGCGGCGATCGACCCGGATGGCGGGCTCGTCGCGATCCTCGACGAGACGCGGGGCGAGGCCAGAGCTCGGGTGGTCTTCATCGCGGCCGACTGAGCGGTTGGCACACGGCCTCGGCGTCGAGTGTGCACATCACGTCGCGCCGAGTCGTGCGTGACGTCAACTGCACACTCGATGGCTCGAGCGAACCTCCTGATCCGCTCACCGAAGGCGGGCGACGACGGGAGCGGACGCCCCGGCCACTACAGTGGTCGCCGTGCATCGCTGGTACGCCCTCGAGGACATCCCATCGGATCTGGGACCGACGGTTGTCACGCTGGGCAACTTCGATGGCGTGCACCAAGGGCACCGAGAAGTGCTCAGGCGGGTGGTGAGTGAGGCTCGGGACCGGGGCGTCACGCCCGTGGCGGTGACCTTCGAGCCGCATCCCGTGGCCGTGCTCTACCCCGAGCGGGCACCAGCGCTGATCATGTCGCTCGAGCAACGCCTCGAGGCGCTCGACTCCGTCGGGCTGGGTGCGGCCCTCGTGCTCCACTTCACCCGCGAGTTCGCCCAGCAGACCCCGGAGGAGTTCGTCGAGACCACCTTCGTCGACGGGTTGGGGGCGGTCGCCGTCGTCGTCGGCAAGGACACCCGGTTCGGGGTGCGCAACTCCGGGGACGTCGGCACGCTGACCGAGCTGGGGGAGAAGCACGGCTTCGAGGTCATCGCCCTCGACGACATCGGGGAGGCCGCTCCCGAGGGCCGTCGCTGGAGCTCGACCCAGCTGCGCGCGGAGATCCTCGACGGCAAGGTCCGACACGCGGCCGAGATCCTCGGTCGACCCCACCGCGTCAGCGGGACGGTGGTACACGGCGACCACCGCGGTCGCGAGCTCGGCTTTCCCACGGCGAACCTCTCGCCGGACCACGCGGGCCTCGTCCCGAGCGACGGCGTCTACGCCGGCTGGCTCGTGCGACTCGACCTCGAGCCCGGCGCGGTGGACCGCACCCTCCCTGCCGCCATCTCCATCGGCACCAACCCGACCTTCGACGGGCACCAACGCCGCGTGGAGGCCTACGTCCTCGACCGGACGGATCTCGACCTCTACGGCGAGCGCGTCGCCATGGACTTCGTCTCCCACCTGCGGCCGACCCTCAGGTTCGACTCGGTCGAGGCGCTCGTCGACCAGATGCGCGAGGACGTCGCCAGGTGCCGCGAGATCCTGTCCGCGACCGTGCCCGCCTGAGGGGCGCCGTCAGCCCAGCCCAGCCGTGGTCGCCCGCGTGGCTGCGGCTCGATCTCGGCCTGTTCATCGGTGCGACCGGCCTGTCGGTCGTCGGGGTTGTCCTCGTGTGGTCGGCCACGAGGGCCGAGAGCGGGGCCGCGATGGCGCTCAAGCAGGCCGTCGCAGTCGTCGTCGGGATGGCCGCGGCAGCCCTCATCACGCGGCTCGATGTCCGGCTCGTCCGTGCAGCGGCGCCCCTCGGCTACGTGGCCGCCCTCCTCGGCCTCGTCGCCGTGCTTTCGCCCCTGGGGCGTGAGGTCAACGGATCGCGGTCGTGGATCGGGCTTCCGGGTGGCTTCACCATCCAGCCATCGGAGCTGATGAAGGTCGCCCTCGTGATCGGCCTGGCGATGCTCCTCGCCGACCGGGTTGACCGTGGTCAGCGACAGCGCCACCGGGACATCGCCCTGGCGTGGGTCCTCGCCGGGCTGCCCATCGCGCTCGTGCTGGCGCAGCCCGACCTCGGCTCGGCCCTCGTGCTCGTCACGATGTCCGCCGCCGTCATCGCATCGGCGGGCGGTCCGGCCGTGTGGACGGTCGGCGTCGCAGCGGTTGGCGTGGCCACCGTCGTGGCGGCCTTCACGAGCCCCCTGCTCAGCGCCCACCAGCGAGATCGGCTCCGCGCCTTCCTCGACCCGTCGCTCGACCCGCAGGGCATCGGCTACCAGACGACGCAGGTGCGGGTCGCCGTCGCCTCGGGCGGATGGGACGGGCAGGGGCTGTTCGCGGGTCGCCAGACCCAGGCTGGGTTGATCCCGTACCAGGAGTCCGACTTCATCTTCTCGGTTGCTGGGGAGGAGCTCGGCTTCGTCGGCGCGGCCGGCGTCATCGTCCTCCTTGGCTTCGTCGTGCTCCGCGCCCTCGTCGTCGCGCGGCGCGCGGACGCGTTCGGTCGTCTGGTCGGCACCGGGATCGGCGTCTGGCTCGGCGTCCAGGCGATCGAGAACGTGGGGATGAACCTTGGCCTGCTGCCCGTCACCGGCCTGCCCCTGCCGTTCCTGTCCTACGGCGGTTCCTCGATGATCGCCGCCTGGCTCGCCGTCGGCCTCGTCGGCAAGGTCTCCGCCGAGTCGGCCAACCAGCGTCTGCCGCGCCGGCGATAGGTTACCCAGGGGTCACGGAGTGATGCCGATCTACGCCCACTGGGTGACGTTTGGCGTCAATTGCGGCATCATCCGGCTCAAGCGGGAGCCCCGCCGTCGCCGAGGACGGGGCCTCGCAGCCGTGACGAAGGAGTCCTGCATGCCCCTGCACGCCGTCGCCGACCGCAAGGTCAACCAAGCCGTCCTCGACAACCGCGCACGAAGCGTGGGCGCGCTCTTCCGCCAGCGGGTCGAGCAGACCCCGGACAAACCCGCCTACCTCTACTTCAAGGACGGCGGGAATGAGCTGACGACCCTCACGTGGCGGCAGACCCACGACATCGTCCAGGAGTGGGCGGCCGGCCTCCTCGGCCTCGGCGTAGAGGTCGAGGACCGGGTCGCCATCGCCTCGACGACGAGTCTCCAGTGGGTCCTCGCCGACCTGGCCATCGTCTGCGCAGGCGGTGCCACGACCACCGTCTACCCGACGACGATCGCGGACGACGTCGCCTACATCCTGGGCGACTCCGGCAGCGCCATCGTGTTCGCCGAGGACGATGGCCAGGTCGCCAAGCTGTCCGAGCGCCGGAGCGACATCCCCCACGTCAAGCACGTCATCGTCATGTCCGGCCAGGCGAGCGAGGACGGGTGGGTCATCACGACCGATGACCTGGCGGCCACCGGTCGCGAGCTGCTCGCCGCCACACCCGACGCCGTGGATGCGCGCATCGACCAGCTCGGCCCGGAGAACCTCGCCGTCGTGATCTACACCTCCGGCACCACGGGCCGGCCCAAGGGGGTCCGGCTCGCGCAGGACAGCGTCGTCTACGAGGGCGCAGTCATCCAGGCGACCGACACGATCC
>DASUQN010000431.1:0-2372 GCA_036280515.1 Intrasporangium sp.
ACCGTGACCGACCGCGTGCGACCCGACTCCCTGATGGACCGTCTCAAGTCCCGGTTCCCCCACGTGTTGCAGGTGTTCCACGCGCCCGAGGCCCGGAGCGATCGGGGCGTTCGCGGCACGACGGTCGTCAGCGAGCGTGACCCGCGGGAGCTCGGCTCGGACTTCATCGCCTACGTGACGAAGGCGGAGGCGAGCGACGGCGAGATCGCCTGCTTCGTCACAGGTTACGAGGCCGCGGTGAGGGCGCAGGCACTCGCCGAGGCACAGGAGCGGGACGAGTGTACGGGCCCGTCCGCGCCCGGCGAGCACAGCGGCATACCGCGACTTGGCGGCGCTGTGGAGGTGGCCTGACGTGCAGCTGCACCGACTGGAGATGACCGCCATCGGCCCGTTCGCCGGCACGGAGGTCATCGACTTCGGCGCCGTCGGGCGCGCGGGGCTGTTCCTCCTCGAGGGACCCACCGGATCGGGCAAGTCGACGATCATCGACGCGATCACCTTTGCCCTCTATGGCAAGGTGGCCCAGGCCTCGGCGGACGTCGAGCGGATCCACTCGCATCACGCGGATCCGCGGGAGATCCCGGTCGTGACGCTTGTCTTCGAGACCCAGTCGGGGCTGTACCGGGTGCGTCGGACGCCGCGGTTCGAGCGCCCGAAGTCGCGCGGCAGCGGCCTGACCGTGCAGCAGCCGTCGGTCAAGCTGTGGCGGATCACGAGTCCGGACGACCTCGACGGCGGTGAGCTGCTCTCCACGAACATCGGGGACTGCGACGACGAGATCACCCGAGCTGTGGGACTGACGCGCGACCAGTTCGTCCAGACGGTGATCCTGCCCCAGGGAGAGTTCGCGACGTTCCTTCGGGCGAGGTCGGAGGACAAGGGGAAGCTGCTCGAGAAGGTCTTCGGCACGGCCTTCTTCCGCCGCGTGCAGGAGGAGATCGTCGAGGCGGGCCGGGCCGCCCAGGCTCGGCGGCAGGGTGCCGTCGGCGAGATCCGCGACGCCGTCCACGCCTTTGCCGTCTCGGCCGCGATCGAGGCGGAGCGGCGCGACGAGCTGGTGGCCGTGTCCCAGGCGGCACCCGATGACCTCGGTGGCGAGCTGGCTCAGGTGGTCGACGAGCTGGCCACCCGGGAGCGGCACGCCGCCAAGGCCAGCCGCGAGGCGATCGAGGCGCACCGGCAGATGGCCGAGATGGTCAACACCGCCAAGCTGCGGCGGCAGCGGCGGCAGCGGCTCATCGAGCTGCAGCGCGAGGACGAGTCGCTGGGAGCACGAGCGGTCGAGTTCGACCAGCTGCGGGGCCAGGTGGGGCGCGCGCGTCAGGCCCGGCCCGTCGCCGGCGCCGTGCGCACGTTGGCCCAGAGCGAGGCGGCCCTCAAGCGTGCCGACGCGGCGGTCGCGGCGGCCAGGTCCCGGGTGCTCCCGGACCAGCGGGAGCTGACCGTCGCGGAGCTCCGGGTCGCAGCCTCATCCACCCGCGAGGTGGTCGGGGCCCTGACGGCTGCTGCGGAGCTGGAGGGCGCGCTCACGCTGCGGCGCACCGAGCTGGAGCAGGCACGGGCCCGGGCCGAGCGAGCCCGCGCCGGGCTGAGCCAGGTCACCACCGAGCTCGAGGCGCTGCCGCGGTCGATGCAGTCCCTTGAGGAGTCCCTCACGGCCGCTCGGCACCTCCACTCGCTGCTCGAGGCCCGACGGGACGCCGCCGCTCGAGCGAAGCGGCGCCTTGACGCGGCGGTGCTCGAGGGTGCCGCCTCTGCGCGACTGCCGGAAGTCGAGACGGAGGCGAGGCGTGCCCTGTCGGCCGTGCGAGACGGCGAGGCCACCCTCGTGCGGCTGCGCCAGGCTCGCATCGACGACATCGCCGGAGAGCTCGGCCTCGCACTGCTGGACGGACAGCCTTGTCCGGTCTGCGGGTCCGTCGACCACCCAGCGCCGGCGCGGCCCACTGCCGGCGCCATCACCCCCGAGCAGATCGCCGCGCAGGAGGAGCAGGTCGAGAGTCTCCGATCCGTGGTCGTCAATGCTGGGGATGCCCTGTCCGCCCTTCGAACAGAGCTCGCCAGCCTCGCCGTCGCGTCGGGTGGTCTCGACGTCGAAGCGGCCGGCGCTGCCGCGCAGCAGGCAGCCGATGACCTGTCCGCCTCGCTGCAGGCCCGGGACGACGCCGCCAGAGCGGAGCAGGAGCTCGCCGCACTGCGGGCACGCGCGGCCGAGCTGACGAAGGAGGCGACGCAGCTCACTGCGGAGGCGGCGCGGGTCGAGCACACGGTCGTGCAGCTCGACGAGCGGATCACCGCAGAAACAGCCGTGGTCGACGCTGCCCGGGACGGTCATCCCACGGTGTCCGCCCGGAGCGAAGCGCTCGTCGCGG
>DASUQN010000432.1:0-3165 GCA_036280515.1 Intrasporangium sp.
ACAGGCCCCGGGAGCGCGCCCGAGCCACGATGCAACGACGAAACCCGGACGGAGCCGCGTCATGCCACGCCGACCAGCGCGTCATCACCCTTGGAGGGGTGTCAGCCCCGCCTCACGGGCGCTGCGCCATGTCGTAGGTCGCCAGCACTTCGAGGAAGAAGGTTGACGCAGAGGCGGCCACCTCGGCGACGTCCCCGGGAGTGGTCTCTCGGAGCACCTCGAGCAGGACCTCGTGATGGATCCGGGCGAGCTCGAGGACACTCACACCGTCCGTGAACGCCCGCCGCCCCAGCTCGTAGCCAATGGTCAGCGCCTCCTCCTGCTGCCTGGGGAGGGAGCGGAGGAAGGCGACCCGGTAGTCGGCAGTCAAGGCATCCAGGTCACTCGAGTCGCCCAGGTCACCCGAGTCGCCCACTGCAACCGCGCCCACGACACCAGAGTCACTGGAGTGACCCAACTCATCGACCGGATCGTCACTCACGAGCCATGCTCCGGCGTTGGCGCTTGTCGAGCAGGGCGAGGCCCTCCTCGAGGTCGAGCGCAGTCGGGATCCCGGTCGTGTCCATGCCCAGCATGACCATCGCGATGGCCACGTCGGGTTGGATGCCCACGATGACGGTGTCGGCGCCCCGCAGCCGAGACATCTCCGCGATGGAGCGCAGCGTGTTCGAGCCGAAGGAGTCGAGCACGTCGAGTGCAGCTACGTCGATGATGACCCCTCGTGAGCGATGGGTCCCGATCTGCTCGATGAGGTCGTCGCGGAACCGGATCATCTCGGAGTCGTCCAGGGCAGTGTGGATCGACGCGATCAGGTAGGGACCCTGCCGCAGGATCGAGACGAGCGCCGGCCCGGTGTTCACTGCAAATCTGCCTCCGCGGTTCGTTCAACGCTGTAGCCCAGAAGCCGCTCGGCCTCCTCGAGCCCACCCTGCAGGTCCCCCATGGTGTCGATCTTGCTCAGGTCCACTCCGATGGTGACAAGCGTCTGGGCGATCTTGGGGGACATTCCAGTGATGATGACGCTCGCACCCATGAGGCGTGACGCGTCGACTGTCTGAACGAGGTGGTTGGCGACCGTCTCGTCCACGTCTGGCGCGCCTGTGATGTCGATGACCACGACCCGGGCCCGGTGCTTGCGGATGCCTCCCAGCAGCTGCTCGGTCAGCTGCCGAGCCCGCTCGGCGTCGAGGACGCCGATGATGGGCAGGATGAGCAACCGTTCACGAACGGGGAGGACCGGTGTCGACAGCTCCCGGATGGCCTCCTGCTGCTGCCTGATGACGCGCTCCCGCTCCTCGACAAAGCTCACCGCGACGGTGTTGGCGATCCGGTTCGCCGCCGGCTCGTAGGCGTCCAGGACCCGGTTGAGCAGGGCAAAGTCGCTCTGGTACTTCTCGAAGAGGGACCGCGCGAGGACGTCACGCAGCAGCAGGACGATGCCGACGACCTCGTGTGTCTCGACGCCCCGCGGGATGATCCGCTCGGACAGGTCCCGGGCGTAGTGCTGCAGCGCCTCGACGCTGCCGGTCTCCAGCACCTCGACGTAGTTGTCGTAAACCGACGTTGTCTCTGCCTCCATCTCCTGGGGCGTCATCGCCTCGAGGAGGTGGGCACCGTGGATCCGGTCGGCCCATTGGGCCCGCAGCGTTGAGCGATGCTCCCGCAGGTGCGCCACGAGCTGGGGCAGCAGCTCCGTCTCGGGCGTCTTCTCCAGCGCCGCCACTCGGCCCTCCATCACGTCAGGTCGCTCCTGCGCCATGACTCACTCCTTCCGCAGTTTCGTCATCGTCACCGTCGTGCCGATTCCGGGCTCAGACGCAATGGCGAACTCGTCCATGAGGCGCCGGGCGCCCGGCAGCCCGAGACCCAGACCGTTGTACGTGCTGTAGCCGTCCTCGAGCGCCTGCTCGACGTCGGCGATGCCCGGGCCAGCGTCATGTGCCACGACGAGCAGTCCGGGCCGCGGGTCGTCGATGATCGTCACGACCACCTCGCCCTTTCCAGCGAAACGCACGATGTTGCGGGTAACCTCGGACACCGCTGTCGCGATGATCGTCAGGTCCGTGCCGCTGAACCCGACTCGCGACGCCATCTCGCGGGCCGCCTTCCGCGCGGCCACGATGTCCGCGTCGCCGGCGATGGCGACGCGGACCTCGTCCTCGCGGTCCTGACCGCGCCTCATGAGAGGCTCGCTCAGCCGGGCACAGAGCTCGCAGCCGAGCACATGTCGTGCCGCATCCACCTCTCGCTGCCGCCGCCGATCCCCGCTGGAGACCGCCAGTAGGACCGGTCGGCACTGCTCGGTGGGCGGCTCCGCCTTCTCCAGTGCCAAGAGGTACTCGACCCGCATCCGCGCACGCGTGCGGTTGAGTTGCGCAGCGACCGCCCCCGCGGTGCTCTGGGACTCCGCGGCCAGCGAGTGCGTGTCCCTGCCGGACACCTCGTGTGCGAGCAGGGCCTCGCGCTCCCGCTCAGACAGGCGGGCGAGTGCATCGGCCACCGCCGACTGCTCCTCGTCGAGCACCACCTGGTCATCCGGCGCGTCGGGCTGTCGCAGGTCGACGACGCGGTGTTCGTTGCGCTTCTGTCGGTCGACGTCGCGCCACATGGAGGCGATCACATTGCGAGCCGTGACGATCGCGTACGGCTCGAGCATGCCGTCCTCGATGGTGGACGACGCCGCCAGCACCCGCGTCAACGTCTCTTGGATGAGGTCCTCTGCTGCGGAATGGGAACCCACCCGGGCTCGCACGATGCGGCGCACCATGGGCAGGAGGGAAGCGACGTCGCCGTGCCCCGAGTCCTGGCTCCGCTCGTCGTGACCGGCGGTGCTCACCTGTGCAGACTACGTCGCCGCGTCATGCGCGTGGGCGCAAGGCGTCATCCCAGTTGAGACCGAAACCACCTGTCCACGTCCGCATACGCCGAAACACGACAGTAGGAGCCCGAATGACCGTCATCCCCATCGGGCGGCCCCACCAGCCCAGCAGAGAGCCCAGTCCGCGTGAACCCTGCCGATCAACCCCGATCCGCGGCGCCTTCCAGTGCCCGCGGGGACTGACCGGCATGATGCAGGGCACCCTCAGGATCGAGCACTTCAGCATGGGCCCCCACGGTGCCGCGGTCGAGGGCGTGTTCACAGGAGAGCTCTTCGACGGCGCCGGT
>DASUQN010000433.1:0-3098 GCA_036280515.1 Intrasporangium sp.
AGACGGGGCGGCACCTCGCTTTTCCGGCTGCCGCCACAACGTGCAGACCGCTGGTGGTCCAGAAGCAACCAGCCCGTATGCCGCTCAGCCGGCCAGGTGCCCAACGCGCCGTGGGCAGGGACTCAGCTCAGGGGCATACGACATCCCCCTCATCAGGAGCGGGTGGCGTCGTCAGCGGACGACCTGCCAGACCGGTGGGCTCACACCCGACGGCGTGACCCCCGCCTGCCGGATCGTGTCCCACTTGAGATAGAGCCGGCCGAGGGCGGTCTGGGCAGGTCCTCCGCCATCATCTGGTCGCCTGTGAGCAGGTACCCGAAGCGGACGAGGGCGTGCTGCCGCGCGCGGACGAACTCCGTGAACTCCTCGTCGGCGTCACTCCTCATCGCATCCCCCTGTGGCACCCGGTCGGGTCCGTCTACGCGGAAGACGCAGGTCGCCACGTCAATGGTTGCAGCGGGCGCAAGCCAATAATCAGACGTATGCCGCTGGGCTCGCTCTCGAGCCCAGCGGCACCCGGGTGGGCGGTTGCGTCTGCGACGCCGTCACTTCGGGACGGTGTAGCGCGCCTGTGATTCCTGGGTGATCGGCAGTTCAGGCGAGACCTCCGTGCACTCCATCGCCAGGCTGCAACGCTGGACCGTGTTCTGAGCCGGGTCTGCGAAGACGTCGGCCGCCGTGTTCCTCGAGATGAGCAGCGAGGTCTCGTCGTCACTCAGCCGCCAGGTCCACCCGGAGATCGGCTTCTGTCCGGTCCCTCCGAGCATGTCCTCGCCATCGCTGGCCCGGAAGACAGCGGGGATGAACCAGTGTCCGCCGTCGATGTACTTGCTGCCGACCAGATAGGTGCCCGTCCTCGAGAAGGCGTTCGGCATGAAACTCGTCGGGTTGTCCTCCGGTCCGCAGCGCTCGATGAGCCTGGGGAAGTCGGACTTCGTGAGGTCGGCGACCGCCCAGCAGACGGAGTCCATGCCGTCCGCCGTCGGCTCGAACCACTGGAGCGCAGCACGCGTCCGGTCGTCTGAGACAGCGGCGATGTGGGAGGGCACCTCGCGCGTCTCGCCCGTGACGTAGTTCCACTCGAGCCCGGGCTGCGACGAGTCGGCGTTGAGGTAGGCGAAGTCGCCGACGATCGCGGCCGGCATCCGGTTGTCTCGCCGCTCGGCGATGGCCTTGCCGTTGGGATCAAAGACACGCATGCGGTCGTCTTCGCCGTTGCGGACGAGGACCCGGCTGCCGTCCGCGGAGACGGCGTACATGCCGGACGAGAGTGCAGTGACCGTCTTGCCTCCCGAGTCGAGGAACTCGATCTCGCTCTCGCTGGCCCCGGTGGTCATGTGCGACTGAAGGAGGAAACCGCCGTTGGAGAGCACGCTGAGCGTCTCGACGGCCGTCCCCTTCTCCAGCGGCAGGGTCCGGCCGGCCACGACGAGAGTGTCGTCGAGGGCGTAGGTGTTCTCCGGCGTCGCCGTTGTCGGGGCATCAGTCGTGGGTTGGGCTGGCGTCGTCGCGGTCGGGGCAGGTGTGACGGGCGCGGTTGCCGACGGCGTCGACGAGACGGAGGCGCTCGGGTTCGTCGCGGGGGCGAGGCCACCCGTGGGGCCGCTCGGCGACCAGAACAGGATTGGCACGACCGCGGCCGCAATGGCAGCGGCTGCTGCTGTGAGCGTGGTCCGACGGCGCGTGCGCCGGCGGTCGAGGCCGATGGCCGCCGCGGCGAAGTCTCCGGGGGCGTCGATCCGCGTGGCGTCCTCCTGCAGGGTCTGGCGCAGGTCCAGCTCGTTGGGGGTCATGCCGTGACTTCCTTCATCGTGATCCGGAGGGCGTTGAGCGCGCGGCTCGTGTGGCTCTTCACGGTTCCCACAGAGATGCCGAGGACGTCAGCCGTCTGGGCCTCCGTGAGGTCTTCGTAGTAGCGCAGGATGATCGCGGCCCGCTGCTGCGTCGGCAGATTGCGGATGTGGGTGCGCAGGTCGTCGTCGGCGTACCGGTCGGCCGGGGCGGGTGGGTCGGCGTACGTGATGAGGTCACTGCCGGTCACCTCCTTGTGCCGCCAGGTCCGGCGCCACCAGCTGTTGTGCTCGTTGATGATGGTCTGGCGCACATAGGCATCGGGCGATCCGTGGATCGAGTCCCATTTGCGGTAGACCTTGGCGAAGGCGCTCTGCACGAGGTCCTCGGCGCTGTGTGGGTCGCCGGTCAGCAGATACGCGAACCGAACGAAGTGGCGTTGCCTCGCCCGGACGTAGGCCGTGAACTCGGCCTCACGATCATCGGATCCCATCTGTGTTCCCCTGTCGAAGAAGCGGACCTCATCAATACGCTCCCACCACCCCACAAGGTTGTCCCCCGCTTTCCGCCGCTTCCGGCCCTGGTCGCGTCAGCCCTCGTTCCAAGGGTTGATGAGTTCCAGGCCGATGCCGGTGAAGTCGTTGACGTCACGGGTCGCGAGCGTCGCTCCGGCCTCGAGGGCAACCGCGGCGATGAGCGCGTCCATCGTGCCGAGCGGACGGCCAGCGCGCGTCCTCGTGCTGACAATGGCGCCATACCGGTCGGCGCATTCGGGTGTGAATGGCAGGCACACCCCCAACTGCGACATGATTCCGCCCAGGCCCTCCGCAAGTGAGTCTCGCCGTCGACCGGGTGGCATCAGGAGGACGCCGGCCAGCAGCTCGGCGCGGTTGAACACCGTTGTCGTGACCCCTCCGGACAAGCGCCAGACCCACTCGAGGACCCGGAGGTCGGGTTCGGGCCTGAGCAGCTCGGAAATGACGTTGGTGTCGAGGACGATCACGACAGGTCGGCGGCCGGAGCGGGCTCGGTGCGATCCGGCACAGGAATGTCGAATCCCCCGGCATCGCGGGCCAACACGATCAGCTGCTGGGCCCACGTGAAATCAGCTCGCGTTGGCGAGCGCACCGCTTCGTCGAGGATGGCGCGGGCCTCGGCCTCCATCGACCGGCCGTTCGCCGCCGCTCGCAGCCGGAGCCTTTCCTTCGTCTCGTCACTCAGACGTCTAATGGTGATCGCTGCGCTCATGTCGACCTCCTGATAGCACTGATATCAACGCTATCACTCGGGTCGAGGGTCGTAGTGGT
>DASUQN010000434.1:0-5182 GCA_036280515.1 Intrasporangium sp.
GGAGGTCGCCACCAAGACGAACGACATCGCCGGTGACGGGACGACGACCGCCACGGTCCTCGCCCAGGCGATGGTCAAGGAGGGCCTGCGCAACGTCGCCGCCGGCGCCGCTCCCGCCTCCCTCAAGCGCGGCATGGACAAGGCCGTGACGGCGGTCAACGACGAGCTGCTGCGCATCGCTCGCGACGTCAACGGCAAGGAGGAGATCTCCTCCGTCGCCACGCTCTCCGCCCAGGACGCCACCCTCGGTGGCCTCATCGGCGAGGCCTTCGAGAAGGTCGGCAAGGACGGGGTCATCTCCGTCGAGGAGTCCTCGACGACGGCCACCGAGCTCGAGTTCACCGAGGGCATGCAGTTCGACAAGGGCTACCTGTCGGCCTACTTCGTCACGGACGCCGAGCGCATGGAGACGGTGCTCGAGGACGCCTACGTCCTCATCAACCAGGGCAAGGTCTCGGCCGTCGCCGACCTCCTGCCGGTGCTCGAGAAGGTCGTCCAGTCCGGCAAGCCGCTCCTGATCATCGCCGAGGACGTCGAGGGCGAGGCCCTGTCCACGCTTGTCGTGAACAAGATCCGCGGCACGTTCAACGTCGCCGCCGTCAAGGCGCCCGGCTTCGGGGACCGTCGCAAGGCCATGCTCCAGGACATCGCCATCCTCACCGGTGGCCAGGTCGTCGCAGAGGAGGTCGGGCTCAAGCTCGACCAGGCCGACCTGACCGTCCTCGGCCAGGCCCGCCGCGTCGTGCTCACCAAGGACGACACGACGATCATCGACGGTGCGGGCGAGGCCTCCGAGGTCAATGCCCGGATCGCCCAGATCAAGTCCGAGATCGAGCGCACCGACTCCGACTGGGATCGCGAGAAGCTCCAGGAGCGCCTCGCGAAGCTTGCCGGTGGCGTCTGCGTCATCAAGGTCGGCGCGCACACCGAGGTGGAGCTCAAGGAGAAGAAGCACCGCATCGAGGACGCCATCTCAGCGACCCGCGCCGCGATCGAGGAGGGGATCGTCGCCGGCGGTGGCACCGCCCTCATCCACGCCGCCGAGGTCATCGACGGTCTCGCCCTCGAGGGTGACGAGGCCACCGGTGCCGCCATCGTCCGCAAGGCGGTCGTGGAGCCGCTCCGCTGGATCGCCGAGAACGCCGGGCACCAGGGCTACGTCGTCACCTCGAAGGTGGCCGACCTCCCCCTCGGGCAGGGCCTCAACGCGGCCACGGGCGAGTACGGCGACCTCATCGCGGCCGGCGTCATCGACCCGGTCAAGGTCACCCGCTCTGCCCTGCGCAACGCCGAGTCGATCGCGTCGATGATCCTCACGACCGACACTCTCGTCGTCGAGAAGCCGGAGGAGGAGCCTGAGCCGGCCGGCCACGGCCACGGCCACGGGCACTGACCTTCCCTCACCACAACGAAGGGCCACCCGCGATCTCGAGGGTGGCCCTTCGTTGTGTGGAAGCCGGGGACGTATGCCGCTGAGCTGCCCCCCGCGAGCACGCTCAGCGGCATACGCGCTTGGTTCTCCGCCCTCCGGGCTTCAGGATGCGGTGGCGATGGTGTGGACCGGGGCGTTGCTCGGCTCGCTGTAGAGCAGCTCCCGCTCGGTCTCGGTCAGGCCACCCCACACGCCGTAGGGCTCACGGACCTGCAGGGCATGGCTGCGGCACTCGGTGAGGACGGGGCAGGCGGCGCAGACCGCCTTGGCGGCGGCGTCCCGGTTGCGGCGTCGTGGGCCGCGCTCGCCTTCGGGGTGGAAGAACACCTCGGGGCCCACGCCCCGGCAGGCCCCCTCGAGCTGCCAGTCCCAGAGGTCCGCCACGGGACCCGGGAGGCGGGTGATCTCGGCCATGGTGTCGTGGTCCTCGTCTTTCGTGTTCAGCGGCAGATCGGTCTGCGGATGGTGCGCTGGTGCAGCCGTTGATCGACGCTAACCGGGGCAAAGCCCTCGTTTGAAGGCCCGAACCTTCAAGACTTGTTCAAGAATTGCCCTCCATATGACATGCGTTTTCCGCCCCGGGAGGGAGGTGACCGCACGTAGCATGTGGGTACACAGCCCTTGGGGTCCTAGTGGGTGGGACCGCAGGTTGGAGAGGTCGGGGGTTGGGTCACCAATGGGACACACGTGGACCGCACGGTCCGGCGTAACGCGACGAGCGAGCGGGGCGATGGAGCGTGTGGACACCGCCATCTCCCTCCGCGAGCTCGTGTCCCGTGCAGCGCACGATGTCGTCGCGCGCGATGAGCTGGTCCGACGGGTTCGCGACCTGGCCCTGAGGTACGCACGTGTCCGGCTCGGCCGCTTCGGGGCCGAGGATCTCGCCCAGGACGTTGCTCAGGAGGTGTGCATGGCTGTGGTGGCCGCCGTGCCCACGTACGAGGAGCGCGGTCTTCCGTTCGAGGCGTTCGTCTACCGCATTGCGTCCCACAAGCTCGCTGACGTGCAACGTGCCGAGATGCGTGGCCCGACGCCCGTGGCCGACCTCCCCGACCGGGTCGACGAGACGCCGACCCCTGAGGAGGCGGCGGTGGTGCGCGACGATGCGGCGCTCGCCCTCTCCCTGCTGCAGAGGCTGCCGGAGGCGCAACGCGAGATCCTCATCCTGCGAGTTGCCGTCGGCATGTCGACCGAGGAGACTGCCGATGCGATCGGTATGTCGCCGGGCGCCGTGCGGGTCGCACAGCACCGCGCTCTCGTCCGGTTGCGCACGATGTTGGTGCAGCTCGAGGCAGGTGAGGTGGCGTGACCAAGCCGACTCCGCTGAGTCAGGTCGTCGCCGACGACCTGCTGATCGACCGGGTGGCCGGTGGTGGGCCTGCGGGCGACGACCCCATCGCGGGCCTGCTCGCCGCTCTCGCCGATCACGCCGACCGTCCGCTGGGCCGGGCGCGGACCGGTCGTCGCTTCCGCCATCATCGCGTTCTGTCGACCCTGGCAGCCCTCACGATCGGCGCTTCGGGCGCGAGTGTGGCGGCGGCCGTCACCGTTCCCGATGTCCCGCCCTCAGCGGCGCCGTCGCGGGTCGCATCGGTACCACATCGCGCCGGTTCGGCGCTGGGCGCCGAGCTGGTCCGGGATGCCACCGGACGGGTCACGGTCATCGGTGCCGACGGCACGCGGGTCGAGTCCGCCTGGCTTCCCGATGGCGTGGGCCCGGTCCTGCTCACCCCGGCCACGGACCGCCGGCGAGCCTTGGGCGCGGAGGCCAGCCGGGACCGGTGGGAGGCCATCGGCGGGCTCACGGCGCTCATCCTTGCGGGGCCGGAGCAAGATCCGGAACGTGCGGATCCTGACTCAGCGGACCCAACCCGGAGCGACGGGCCGGGGAACGACGCCGGGACCGGTCCCGCGGACGAAGCGGCGACACCGACGGATGCGGCCGCCACGCCGGTTGACGGGCCTGTTGACGGGCCGGCGGCCGAGCCGAGCCCGGGGGAGACTTCCACCGCGACTCCGAGCGACGACGCTACTCCCGCAACAACTCCGAGCGACGACGCGACTGACCAGAATGCGGGCACGGGCGAGAGCGATGTGGCTCCGTATGAACCGGGCACGACGGGGTCCACTCACGCCGCCGAGCCCGCCCACCCCGGCGTGCCGGGCGCTGGTCGCCCCTCAGACACGGAGAACCCGTCAGCGGCCGATGGCTCCCAGCCCTATCCGGCCGACCAGCTGCCATCGCAGGCACCACCGGGGCCTGGCGTGTCAGCAGCCGAAGCTCCGATCCCCACAGCTCCGGTCGAAACGGCTCCTGCAGACGACGCTGGTGCCGTGGCCGCCCCCACGTCGTCTGTCATGATCGCGCCTCCAACAGTCCCTGTGGCGGTCGAGGCGGACCCCTCCTAGCTATCCGACTCGGACGGACCTACCCGCCGGCTCCCGTAGAATTGGGCAATGCCTCTCGGTACGAATGACGTCCCCTCCCCGTTCGAGAACCTCGGCCTGACCTACGACGACGTCCTGCTCCTACCGGGGTACAGCGACCTCGCACCCAACGACATCGACACCACCACGCGGCTCACGCGCGAGCTGTCGATCAAGGCGCCCCTCATCTCCGCCGCCATGGACACGGTCACGGAGGCGCGCATGGCCATCGCCATGGCCAGACAGGGCGGCATCGGGGTGCTCCACCGCAACCTGTCGATCGCGGACCAGGCGTACCAGGTCGATCTGGTCAAGCGGACGCAGACCGGGATGATCTCCAACCCGATCACGATAGGGCCGGACGCCACGCTCGAGGACCTCGACCAGAAGTGCGGGGAGTACCGCGTCTCCGGCCTCCCGGTCGTCGACGGCGACAAGACGCTCATCGGCATCGTCACCAACCGCGACCTGCGGTTCACGCCGGTCAAGGAGTGGGCCACCACCCTCGTGCG
This sequence comes from Intrasporangium sp., assembly GCA_036280515.1. GTDB lineage: Bacteria > Actinomycetota > Actinomycetes > Actinomycetales > Dermatophilaceae > Intrasporangium. The sequence goes on from DASUQN010000434.1 coordinate 4,372, forward strand.
TGACGTGATGACCCCGATGCCGCTCATCACCGGCCACGAGGGCATCAGCCGCGAGGACGCCACGCGGCTCCTGCGCCAACACAAGCGCGAGCGGCTCCCGCTCGTCGACGACGCGGGCCACCTCGTCGGCCTCATCACGGTCAAGGACTTCGTCAAGAGCGAGCAGTTCCCCAACACGAGCAACGACGCAGCCGGCCGGCTCATGGTCGGCGCCGCGATCGGCTACTTCGGTGATGCGTGGGAGCGTGCCACGACTCTCATCGAGGCGGGCGTCGACGTGCTCGTCGCAGACACGGCCCATGGGCACGTGCGGATGCTGGTCGAGATGGTCCAGCGCCTCAAGAGCGACCCGGCGACGAGGCACGTCCAGGTCATCGGCGGCAATGTCGCGAGCCGCGAGGGCGCCCAGGCGTTCGTCGACGCCGGGGCCGATGCAATCAAGGTCGGCGTGGGGCCGGGCTCGATCTGCACGACCCGGATCGTGACCGGCGTCGGCGCCCCCCAGATCACGGCCGTCCACGCTGCCTCGCTCGCCGCCAAGCCGGCTGGCGTGCCGGTCATCGCGGACGGTGGCCTCCACTACTCCGGCGACATCGCCAAGGCGATCGTCGCCGGGGCCGACGCGGTCATGATCGGATCGCTCCTCGCTGGGTGCGAGGAGTCGCCCGGTGAGCTGATCTTCATCAACGGCAAGCAGTTCAAGACCTATCGCGGCATGGGGTCGCTCGGCGCGATGAGCTCGCGCGGCAAGAAGTCCTACTCGAAGGACCGCTACTTCCAGGCCGAGGTCGACGCCGACGACAAGCTCGTG
>DASUQN010000435.1:0-4727 GCA_036280515.1 Intrasporangium sp.
GTTCGGTTATGGCGAGCGCCCCATCGTCACCGGGGCCAGCCTCGCCATCGAGCGTGGTGAGGTCGTCGCGGTCCTCGGCGCCAACGGGTCGGGCAAGTCGACCCTGATGAAGGGCATCCTCGGCCTCAACCAGCGATTGTCCGGGGCCGTGACGCTCTTCGGGACTCCCGCGGACGACTTCAACGACCGATCGCGGATCGGCTACGTGCCGCAGCGACACACCCTGTCCGCCTCGGTCCGCGCGACGGCCGAGGAGATCGTCGAGTCGGGCCGGCTCCCGCGACTGGGCTGGCTCGGCCGCCTCGGTCCGACCGACCGCCAGATCGTGTGCCGCTCCCTCGACCTCGTCGGGCTCGCGGACCGGTCCGGTACGGAGGTGAGCACCCTCTCGGGAGGACAGCAACGACGGGTCCTCATCGCCCGAGCTCTCGCGGGACAGCCGGACGTGCTCATCATGGACGAACCCACCGCCGGGGTCGACGCCGTCAACCAGCACGTCCTCGCCGACGTCCTCGGCCGCCTCGTCGAGCGCGACGTGACCCTGGTCATCGTCACCCACGAGCTCGGCGCCCTCGAGGGCCTGCCGACCCGGATCATCGTCATCGACGGTGGACGCACCGTCTTCGACGGCGGCCCGGACCGGTATGCCGCCGCAAGGGACTCGGTGCACCACGACCACGACAGCCACCACCACGACCTCGAGCTGATGCAGCCGCCCGCAATGGCGCATGGTCCCTTCGACCCCCCGGCTGGCACGCCATGACCGAGATCCTGTCGCTCGACTTCATGCAGCGCGCGATGGTCGCGGCCCTGCTCGTCGGAGTCGTCGCCCCGATGGTCGGCATCTTCGTCGTGCAACGGCGGATGTCGCTCATCGGCGACGGAATGGGCCACGTGGCGCTCGCCGGGGTGGCGATCGGACTGCTCACCGACCAGAGCCCCGTGCTGACGGCGCTCGTTGCTGCCGTCATCGCCGCGGTCGTCATCGAGTTGTTGCGGGCTCGCGGGCGAACAAGCGGTGACGTGGCGCTGGCGATCATCTTCTACGGCGGGATCGCGGCCGGCGTCGTCATCATCAGCAAGGCGCCCGACGGTACCCCGGCCAACCTGGTGAAGTACCTCTTCGGCTCGATCCTCACCGTGCGCCAGAGCGACCTGGTCGTCTTCGCCTTCCTTGCCGTCGTCATCGCCGCGACGACGTGGGTGCTGAAACCGCGGCTCTTCGCGGTCGCCAACGACGAGGAGTATGCCCGGGCCGTCGGCCTGCCCGTGCTCGCGCTCAACATCGTGCTTGCCGTGCTCACCGCGACGACCGTCGTGATCGCCATGCGCATCGTCGGGCTGCTCCTGATCAGCGCGCTCATGATCGTGCCCAACGCCGCTGCTCAGCTCTTCTCCCGCAGCTTCGGCTCCGGCCTGCGCTGGGCCATTGCGCTGGGCCTCGTGTCGGCCGTCGGCGGCGTGCTGCTCTCCTACCCGCTCAACACCCCCTCCGGCGGGACGATCGTCCTGGTCGCGGTCGGGCTGTTCCTTGTCATCGCCGTCTCGATGAGCCTCCGCGAGCGGATGCGCGGCCGCAGGCACGACATGGCCGAGCGACACGACCACGAGCATGGACCGGACTGCGGCCACGAGAGTATCCCGCACGGCGACCACGTCGACTACGTCCACGACGGCCATCTGCACGCCGCCCACCAGAGCCACTACGACGAGCACGGTGAGATCGCGCCCGCGCCCGCTGCGACGACACGCGCCGAGGAGGACGCGACCCGATGACGACGACGCCACGCAGGCCCACGCGCCAGCAGGCTGCCGTCGCAGACCTGCTGGACAAGTGCGACGACTTCACCTCTGCGCAGACCGTCCACGCGCGGCTGCGCGAGGCCGGTGAGGGCGTGGGACTGGCGACCGTCTACCGCACGCTCCAGGCGATGGTCGAGGCGGGGACCGTCGACATGCTCCGCACGGACGACGGTGAGGCCGTCTACCGGGCGTGCTCGACCCACCACCATCATCACCTGGTGTGTCGCGACTGCGGCCGGACGGTCGAGGTGGAGGGTCCGGCGGTGGAGAGGTGGACCGACCGGGTGGCCGCCGAGCACGGCTTCACGGACGTGACACACACGCTGGAGATCTTCGGCACCTGTGCGGGCTGCTCCTCCTAGGCCGGCCGACGGGCGGAGCGCGAGCTCGCTGGCGCGTTTGCCGCAAATCGCTCAGCGTGCTGATTCCGCTGCGATGTCGACAAGACCCGGAGGACGATGGAACGAGGCGCCCTCGTGGACGGTCCTCGGGGCGCGGCGCTCGAAGGAGGCAACGATGCATCGTCCAGGGAAGCTGATCCGCGTGGCCGCCATCGCAGCGACCGCACTTGTCACTGGTCTGGCAGGCCAGATGCTTGCGCTCCCGGCCCAGGCCAGCCCACCCGGTGAGACCGTGATCGTGCTGCCCGGCGCGACCTCTGCGGAGGGCATCGCCGCAGGGACGGGGACGACGTTCTACGCCGGTGACCTCTTTGGCGGGGACATCTACCGGGGTGACGTCAACACCGGCGATGTGGAGCTGTTCATCGATGCGCCGCCCGGACACATGGCCGCCGGCCTGGTGGTGGACGTTCCCCACCGGCTGCTCTTCGTTGCAGGGGGGTTCGACGGCACGGCGCACGTCTACAGCACGGCCACCGGCGCCCACGTCGCCACGGTTCAGCTCGCGACCGAGTTCCCCTCGATCGTCAACGACGTCGCCGTCACCAAGGACGGAGCCTGGTTCACCGACTCGGCGCAGGCGAAGCTCTACTTCGTGCCGGTCTCGCCGCTCGGGGAGCTCGGCACACCGCGGACCCTGTTGTTGAGCGGGCCGGCGGCAAACCTGACGGGCGAGGTCAACAACAACGGGATCCGGGCCACCGCCGATGGTCACACGCTGGTCGTGGCCCACTCCGGTGACGGCGTGCTCAACACAGTCGACCCCGTCTCCGGCGCGAGCTCGACGATCTCCGGTGTCAGCGTGCCCAACGTCGACGGAATCCTGCTGGAAGGGCGAACCGTCTACGCCGTGCTGAACTTCTCGAACGAGATCGTCCAGATCTCGCTCGACGGGAGCCTCGAGTCGGGTACACGGGTCAAGACGATCACGAGCCCTGCGTTCCAGATCCCAACGACGGTGGCGCGCTTCGGTGACCGCCTCGCGACGGTAAACGCCAAGTTCGACACGGGACTGCCCCCGACGGCGGACACCTACGAGGTCGTCGTTGTCGACCGGTGACCTCAGCCGGCGGTCTCAGGTCGTCGGCTTGTCCACGGCCCCGCCGTAGCGGCGGTCACGGGCGACGTACTCCTCGATGGCGGCCCACAGGTCACGCCGGTCATAGTCCGGCCACAGCCGGTTCTGGAAGACCATCTCCGCATAGGCGGACTGCCACAGCAGGAAGTTGCTCGTCCGCTGCTCGCCGGACGACCGCACGAACAGGTCGACGTCCGGCATCCCGGGCTCATCGAGGTAGCGCTTGATCGTCCGCTCGTCGACAGCACTCGGCCTGAGTCGACCGTCCTTGACGTCGAAGGCGATTCGCTGGACAGCGTCGGCGATCTCGGCCCGGCCACCATAGTTCACGCAGAAGTAGAGGGTGAGCCCGGTGTTGTGTTTCGTCAGCTCCTGGGCGATCTCCAGCTCCTTGATGACCGACCGCCACAATCGGGGCGACCGGCCGACCCAGCGCATCCTCACCCCCCACTCGTGGAGCTGGTCCCGCCGGCGCCGGATGACGTCGCGGTTGAAGCCCATGAGGAAGCGGACCTCATCCGGAGAGCGGCGCCAGTTCTCCGTCGAGAAGGCATAGGCGGACAGGTGGGTGACTCCGACCTCGATGGCCCCGGCGACGACGTCGAGCAGCGACGCCTCCCCCGCCTCGTGACCCTTCGTCCGCGGCAGCCCCCGCGCGTTGGCCCACCGGCCGTTGCCGTCCATGACGATGGCGATGTGCCGAGGCATTGCCTCGGCGGGGACGGCCGGTGGTCGCGCGCCGGACGGATGCGGGAATGGCCGCTGGTAGGGCTGCGTCATGGCTCTCCGGTCGGTGAACGGGTTGGGCTGTGGCTCAAGCACGCTCGACGAGTCGCAACGATCTCACACCGCGCTCGAGATGCCACTGGAGGAAGGCGGCGACGAGACCGCTCCCCTGCCGCCGATGCCGCTCCTCGCTGGCGTCGGCGGTCTCCCAGTTGCCCGACAGGAGGGCCGCAAGGAGCGCGAACGTCTCGGGAGCGGGCGCGCTCGAGCCCGGTGGGCGGCATACGGAACACACTGCACCACCGGACTGCACGTTGAACGCGCGGTGGGGGCCCTCGGCGCCGCAGCGCGCACAGTCGAGGAAGCTCGGGGCCCAGCCGGCGACGGCCAGGGAGCGGAGCAGGAAGGCGTCGAGGACAAGTGTCGGCTCGTGGGCCCGCTCAGCGAGGGACCGGAGGGCTCCTGCGAGCAGGAGGTACTGCTGGGTCTGCGGCTCGTGCTCCTCGGTCAGCTGGAGCGCCGTCTCGAGCATCGCTGCGGCCGCCGTCCACGCGGCGTAGTCGCGTGCGATCGCGTCACCGTAGGGGGCGAGGGTCTCGGCCTGCGTCACCGTGTCGAGGTTGCGCCCCTCGTAGCACTGGACGTCGACGACCATGCCCGGCTCCAGCCGCGAGCCGAAGCGCGACTTCGTCCGTCGCACGCCCTTGGCGACGGCGCGC
>DASUQN010000436.1:0-3802 GCA_036280515.1 Intrasporangium sp.
CGACGAGGCGGCCGAGGACGTCGGCGAGGACGTGCTGGTTGACGGCGTCGACCCCGGCGGTGGGTTCGTCCATGATGAGCACGTCCGGCTGTCCCGCCAGAGCTCGGGCGATGAGGACCCGTCGTTGCTGTCCTCCCGAGAGGGTGCTCACCTCCGTCCCGGACCGGTCCGCCAGGCCGACGAGGTCGAGGGAGCGGCACACGATCTGGCGATCGGTCGCGCCGAGGCGTCCGAGCCAGCCCAGTCGCGGGAGCCGGCCCGACTCGACGATCTCCTCGGCCGTTGCCCGGACCGAGGCGGACAGGGTGTGGCGCTGCGGCACGTAGCCGATCCGCGCCCGGTCGCTGAAGTCGTCCGCGGGCGTCCCGAAGAGCGTGACGGTGCCGGACAGTCGGTGGTTGAGGCCGAGGATGCCCTTCATCAGGGTCGACTTGCCGGACCCGTTGGCGCCGAGGACCGCAACGACCTCACCGCGGGTGATGGCGAGGCTGGCGCCGGTGACGATGGGCCGCTCGCCGTAGCCGAACGACGCGTCCTTCAGCTCGATGACGGTGGTCACGAGCAGTCCTGCCCCTGTTGGAGGGTCGCGAGGTTGCTCCGCATCACCTCAAAGTAGTCCTTCCCCGCCGATGCGTCGGTGATCCCCTCGAGGGGGTCGAGCGTGGCCACCCTCGCCCCGGTGGACGCGGCGACGGTCTGCGCGAAATGCGGCTCGACGAGCGTCTCCTGGTAGATGGTCGTGACGCCGTGGTCCCGGACGAGCTCATTGGTCCTGGCGAGTCCCGCCGCGCTCGGCTCGGCCTCGGGCGAGAGACCGGCGATGCCGTGCTGCTCGAAGCCGTAGCGTTCCGCGAGGTACGTGAAGGCGGTGTGGCTCGTCACGAGCTGCTTGATGGTGCAGGACTTCAGCGCGGTGCGGAACTCCTCGTCGAGCTGGGTGAGCTCGTCCACGAAGGCCTTCGTGTTCTCGTTCAGGGTCGCGGCGGCGTCCGGGTCGAGCTCGGCGAGGCGGGTTCCGATGGCCTGCGCGACGGACGCGTAGCGCTGCGGGTCGAGCCAGAAGTGCGGGTCCGCCCCCTCGTGCGCGTGACTGTCGTGCTCCTCGGCGCTCTCGTCCGCATGGCCCTCCTCCTCGGCGGGTGTCAGCGTGAGCTCTGCGGCACCCGAGACGTCCAGGACGCGCTCGGAATCGACCTGCTCGACCGCCTCGTCCACGGCCGGCTGGAAGCCCTTGGCGTAGACGACGAGCGACGCCTGCGTCATCCGGGCCAGGTCCTGTGGCGTGATCTCGAGGTCGTGCGGCTCCGCTCCGGGCTTGGTGAGGACGCCGACGTCGAGAGCCCCGCCCGCGATCCGCTCCGTGGCGAACTGGATGGGATAGAAGCTCGTCACGACACTGGGCCGGTCGCCGGTCGAGCCGTCGCCGCCTCCATCGCTCGAACTGCACGCGGCGGTCGTGAACGCGACTGTCGTGGCCACGATCGCGGCGAGCAGAGCAGGGAGACGACGCACCATGATGAGAATCAGTCTCGGTTTGAGAATGATTGTCAAAATGATTTGTTCTAGCGGCCGTCGTTGCGGAAGGCTGGCCGCCGTTGACGCCATTGACGCGTACAGGGGGCCAGGTGACCGAGCAGACCGCATGGCGACAGATCCTCGGCGCCTCGGCGGCCATGGCTGCAGTGCTCACAGCGGCGAGCGCCGGCTATGGCTACCACCGGGACGAGCTCTACTTCCGGATGCTGCCGCCGTCCCTGGGCTACGTGGACCAACCGGCTCTCGCGCCGTGGCTCGCGCGCACCATGGCCGGCATCGTCGACGAGCCGTGGGCCCTGCGTCTCCCGGCGACGGCTGCTGCGGCGCTGTCGGTCATCGTCATGGCGCTGATCACCCGAGAGCTCGGCGGTGACCGGCGCGCACAGGCGCTTTCGGCGTGGGGCTACGCCTTCGCCGCGGCGCCCCTCATCCTGGGGCACCTGCTGCTCACCTCGACGATCGACCTGCTCGTGCTGCCAGCTGTGGCGTGGTTCGCGATCCGCGCCATCCGGGCACCCCGTTGGTGGCTCGCGGTCGGCGGGCTCGTCGGGGCCGCCACGTGGAACCGTTGGGTCGTCGTCGTCCTCGTCGCCGGTCTGGGGCTCGGCATCCTCCTGACCGGCCCGCGTCGCGTCCTCCGCTCGCCTTGGCTGTGGTGCGGTGCAGCGCTGGCTGCCGTGGTCGCCGCCCCCAACCTCGCCTACCAGGCAACACACGACTGGCCGCAGCTGTCGATGGGGCAGGCTCTCGCGGCAGGCAACGCGGACGAGGTGCGGGTTCTCATGTGGCCGATGCTTGCCCTCCTGCTCGGCCCGCCGCTGATGCCGATCTGGATCGCTGGTCTCTGGGGCATCGTGCGCCGGGACGAGTGGCGTGACCAGCGCTGGATCGCGGTGACCTTCGTCGTCGTCGTGGCCTTTACCTTCGCCGGCGGCGCGCAGGTGCACTACCTGATGGCCATCCTGCCGGTGCTGTATGCCGCTGGGTGCGTTCCCGTCGCAGGCTGGGTGGGTGCCCGGCGGGGCCGGCGTGCCCTCGTCGTAGCGGGTGTCGGCCTCAACGCCATGGTGTCGCTCGTCATCGCGCTCCCGGTCATCCCGGTCGAGTCGCTCGGGGCGACGCCAGTGACGGCGATGAGCCCCGTCGTGGGCGACACCGTCGGTTGGGAGGCCTACGTCACCCAGGTCGCGGCCGTCCACCGCGCTGCTGGGGGAGCGGAGGTGCCAGTTCTCACGACGAACTACGGTGAGGCGGGCGCGCTGGACCGATTCGGGGCGGCGCATGGCATCACGTCCGTGCACAGCGGTCACAACGCGCTGTGGGACCTCGGCCCTCCGCCCGGCGACGGGGGCATGGTCATCGTCGTCGGGGGTCAGCTGGACCAGGTACGGTCCCTCTTCGCGTCGTGCGAGCTCCAGGGCCGGTTGGACAACGGCCTCGACGTCGACAACGAGGAGCAGGGGCAGCCAATTGCCCTCTGCCGCGGCCTGACTCGGTCGTGGTCAGAGGTGTGGCCGCAGCTCCGACACCTCAGCTGACGGCAGGCGGTTCAGGAGGGAGGGACGAGCCCGACGATCGCCACGGCGAGCGCCAGCACGAGGACGGCGACCCGCATGAGCCGCTCCGGCAGCGTGAGTCGTTGCCACGTGAGGAAGAGCAGCCAGCCGACGAAGGCCGTCACCAGGACGAACGCAATCCCGCCCCACGGTGACGGGGCGAGGATGCCGACGGCGAGGACGAGGACGAGGCAGCCGAGCGCGGCCGCTCGGGGGACGGCGTTCATCCGCTCCACCCAGGGTGCGGAGGCGTGCTCGACGCGGGACCGGATACTCAATGCCACGACGCACACCCTACGGACAGCTTGCGGGTCCTGGCCAAGCGGGCCTCGACGCCGCGGTGGGTCACCGACAATCCAGCCAGGGCGCGATTGTCGGTGCGGTTGGTCCCCGGATGGCGCGGACAAGGGCGCCGGGGTCCGATTGTCGGAGGGCCCGACGGTCGCCGCGCGGACCGGGACGTTCTGGGGCCGAGCGGCCTACCGTGGGCGGGTGGTGGACGACGAGGTGCTCGACGCATCCCCGGGCGACCGGGGCCCGGGCTGCCGCTGACGCCCTTGGCGACCGTGAGCTGACGGCCTGGTGCGGCGACCTCATCGCCGGGCGGGTCGCGTGGGGCGATCCCGCCGGCCCGGACGTCGCCTGGGTTGGTGGACGGGCCGCCCGCGGCTGGGGCTCACCCGGGCGGCTCGACGACACGACGGACTACT
>DASUQN010000437.1:0-8605 GCA_036280515.1 Intrasporangium sp.
TGGGGCCGCTCGCCACGTCCTGCACGGCCGCCACCGACGGCGGTTCGGAGGGCGCGGCGTCAGGATGCTCGGTGCCCTTGGCCAGATAGGTGCTCACGCCCCGCCAGACGACCTCGCCGTCGACACTCGCCTCGGAGACGAGATCGGCCTGCTGTCCCCGGCGGTGTGGTCGCAGGTTCTCGGCCCACACCATGAGGTCGAGGGTCTCCTCCACTGCGATCGGCCGGGTTGCCGTGATCACGTTCTCGAGATGCACGGCCCCGGTCAGGCCCAGCGGGAAGTCGCGCTCGCTCATGAGGGCCATCTGGAGCGGGAAGGCAAGCATGTGGGGATAGCTCAGCGGCAGGGTGGCGCTCACCGTGAAGCCACACACCCGGGCGTAGTCGACCAGGTTCTCGACGTCGACCCGGATCCCGCGGCGGACCGCACGGACGTCGGGGAGAGGGCCAGACGTGCCACGTCCCGTCACCAGTGCGGTGGCATAGATCCGCTTGAGGTCCGGCGCGGCCTCGAAGGTGATCTCGCGTGCCATGACCGCCCCGCTCACGCGCCGAGCCAGCTCTGCCCGCACACCCGGACCACCTGGCCCGTGACGGCGGCCGCGCCGGGTTGGCTGAGCCAGGCGATCACCTCCGCCACGTCCCTGGGCCGACCGCCCTGCTGGAGCGAGTTGATCCGGCGTCCCATCTCGCGGGTCGCGAAGGGAACCCGAGCCGTCATCTCGGTCTCGATGAAGCCTGGCGCCACGGCGTTGACGGTGATGCCCCGGTCCCTCACCTCGGCCGCGAGCGCCGTGACGAGTCCGATGACGCCCGCCTTGCTTGCCCCGTAGTTGGTCTGACCCCGGTTGCCCGCGATGCCGGCGATGGACGACAGGCAGACGATGCGACCACCCTGCCCCAGGCCGCGGTCACCGAGAATCGCCTCGTTCATCCGCAGGATGGAGCGCAGGTTGACGTCGATGACGCTGTCCCACCTGTCCTCGTCGAGGTTGACGAAGAGCTTGTCCCGCGTGATCCCGGCGTTGTGGATGACGATGTCGATGGCGCCATGGCGCTGCGTTGCATGCTCGACGATGCGCGAGCCGGCGTCGGCTGCCGTGACATCGAGCTGGACGGCCGTGCCCTTCACCTCGTTGGCCACCCTGGCGAGCCCGTCACCGGCTGCTGGGACGTCGACGGCCACGACCGTGGCGCCGTCCCGGCCGAGCACCTTGGCGATCTCGGCACCGATGCCTCGCGCGGCCCCCGTGACGACCGCGACCTTTCCCGCGAGCGGTCTCACGGAGTCGCCGTTCGTGCCCGTGGTCTCGGCGACCCGCACGACCTGCCCGTCGACATAGGCCGACCGCCCGGAGAGGAGGAACTCGACCGCCGACCACACGCCGTCGTGCGCCTCGCCTTGGGCGAGCACGAGGTTGGCCGTCGCACCCGAGCGCAGCTCCTTGGCGAGGGACCGGCTGAAGCCTTCGAGGGCACGTTGCGTCGTCACCTCGGTGACCTCCGTCAGCGTGGTCGGGTCCGTGCCGATGACGACGACGCGGGCGTTCCTCGCGAGCCGCTTGACGGCTGGTTCGATGGTGCGCAGCTGCGCGAGCTCGGCCGGGTCCAGGGCAGCGGACAGGTCCACGATGATGGCCCCGAGGCGGTCCCCGGTGTCCTCGGCGGCGCTCACCACTGCAACCCCAGCCTGGTCGAGGCGCACGCGGATGGACTTCTCGAAGCGGCCTCCGCCGGCGACGAGCACCGGACCCTCGACCAGCGGGTCTCCCGGCGTGTAGCGGCGCAGCTGCGTCGGTTGTGGCACTCCGGCCCTTTTCGCCAGGGGTGAGGTGACGACGGTGGTGAAGAGATCAGCCATGCCTCAGGCCTCCAGGATCGCGACGACGCCCTGCCCACCGGCAGCACAGATGGACACGAGGCCCCGGACGGGCTTCCCGGTCGCCTCGCGCTTCTCCCTGAGCTGCTTGGCCAGCGAGGCGACGATCCGCCCACCGGTCGCGGCGAAGGGGTGACCCGCGGCCAGGGACGAGCCGTTGACGTTGAGCCGGCTGCGGTCGATCGACCCGAGCGGCGCGTCGAGCCCGAGCCGCTTGATGGCGAACTCCTCATCCTCCCATGCCTTGAGGTGGGTGAGCACGGTCGACGCGAATGCCTCGTGGATCTCGTAGAAGTCGAAGTCCTGGAGCGTCAGCCCGTTGCGGGCCAGGAGCCGTGGGACGGCATAGGTCGGAGCCATGAGCAGGCCCTCGTCGCCGTGGACGTAGTCGACCGCGGCCGTCTCCGCGTCGACGAACCAGGCAAGCGGGGTCAGGTGGTGCGCCTCGGCCCACGCCTCGGTGGCGAGGAGCACGACTGAGGCGCCATCGGTCAGGGGTGTCGAGTTGCCGGCCGTCATCGTCGCGTGCTCACCCTTGCCGAAGACCGGTCTGAGCTTGGCCAGCTTGTCCACGGTCGAGTCGGGTCGCAGGTTGCTGTCCCGAGTCAGGCCGAGGTAGGGAGTCATGAGGTCGTCGAAGAAGCCGCGGTCGTAGGCGGCGGCGAGCTTCTGGTGGCTGGCGGCCGCGAGCTCGTCCTGTGCCTCCCGGGAGATTCCCCACTGGGCGGCGGTCACGGCCATGTGCTCGCCCATTGACATCCCGGTCCGGGGCTCGCCGTTCTCCGGGATCGAGGGCGCGAGATGCGTCGGCCGGAAGGCGGACAACGCCTTGAGCTTGTCCACCGGGGTCTTGGCGCGGTTGACGGCGAGCAACGTCTTCCGCAGGTCCTCACTCACGGCGATGGGTGCGTCGCTCGTCGTGTCCGCCCCGCCCGCGATGCCGGAGTCGATCTGACCGAGCGCGATCTTGTTCGCCACGAGGATCGCGGCCTCAAGGCCCGTGCCACAAGCCTGCTGGACGTCGTAGGCGGGCGTCGTGGCTTCAAGGCGCGTCCCGAGGACAGACTCCCGCGTGAGGTTGAAGTCGCGGGAGTGCTTGAGCACTGCCCCTGCCACGACTTCGCCGAGCCGCTCACCGGCCAACCCGTACCGGGCGACGAGTCCATCGAGTGCGGCAGTGAGCATGTCCTGGTTCGACGCGCGGGCGTAGGCGCCCTGGGCCCGGGCGAACGGGATCCGGTTGCCGCCGAGGATGGCGACGCGGCGCGTCTGCCGGGCCGGCGACTTTCTCGTCTTGGGTGCCATGGGACTCTCCTGGATCGTCCGGTTACGGGGCCGTCGTGGCCCACCTGAGGATCAAGATAACCGAAACCCGCAGTAGTCGATACAGCGAGTACCTGTTAGTTTGCATGGCATGACCGATGCCGAGCGTCCCGGAGGGCAACCGGTCGTTGCGGACGGTCGGTCGGTGCGCTGGGTCCGGCACCGCGAGGAGCGCCGCGCGAGCCTGGTCGACTCCACCATCAGGGCCATCCGAAGGCACGGCGCCGGTGTGGGCATGGACGACATCGCGGCCGAGGCGGGCACGAGCAAGACCGTCATCTATCGACACTTCGAGGACCGGGCTGGGCTGTACCGGGCCGTCGTCGAACGTGTCGACGAGCGAGTCGTCGGGGACGTCGTGGCAGCGCTCAAGAGGTCGAGCGCCACGGGAACGGATCCTCGAGAGCTGATCTCCTCGACTGTCGAGGCCTACCTCGCCCTCGTCGAGTCGGACACGGATCTCTACCGCTTCGTCGTCAACCGCCCGATGGTCGACCGCCCGCTGACGGACGACCCGGTCGGCGCCACCGTCGGCCACGTGACCGACCAGCTCGCCCGGCTGCTCGAGGCGGCCTCCTCAGACAGCGACGTCGCCGCGGCGACGTGGCGAGTCCGAGCCGTGGCCCTGGTCGGGGCGGTCCAGGCGGTCGCCGACGAGTGGCTCGCCTCGCCCGTGAGGGCGCCGCGAGCTGCGCTCGTCGAGTCCCTGACCGAGCTCGTCTGGCACGGCCTCGCGCCCGTCCTGTCCACGGCAGAGTCCTGACCCGTGTCCCCGACCGCTCCCGGGGCCGCGACGACACCGTCACAGCCTGAGGTAGCGGCCCCGGCGGTGGAACAGTGACCCCGAGTGCTCGGTGTCCTCTCTGTCCTCGGTGTCCTCGCCGACCTCCACGTGCTCGATGACGGCCTCGAGCAGGACCGACCACCCGACATCCCGCCGCGACCTCGCGTCGGCCCGGACGCCGAGCCACGAGGGCGCGGACACCAGCCGGGGACCCCATTGCGTCTGCTCCCACTCCCCCATTCGGAAGGCGCCGCCGGGCGCCGGGAACCGACCCGCGAACACGTCCGCGAGCTCCCGGTGCCGCCAGGTCAGCAGCGAGACGACTGCGGCCGAGGTCTCCTCGATCCGCTCCAGCAGGTCGGCGTCCGGGTGGAGCAGCACGACAACCCGAGCCGGGTCCCCGCCTGCGACGAGCATGGACGTCACGGTCAGGCCCGCTCGTTCCATCTCCTCGCCGGCGGTCCAGAGCGACACGGCTCCCCCGACCCGGCCGCGGAACCGACGGATCGGATCCCGGTCCGTCTCGTCCGGCTCGAAGGGATGGCTCGAGTGGATCGTCACTCGTCCGCCGCGACGAGCAAGCGGTCGTCGACCGACACCCCGCCCGGTTCGACCACGTCGGCGTACACGCCCGCGCACTGCTCGGGCTTGCGCGTGATGGCCAGGGTGCACTCCCCGAGGCGCACGACGGAGCCCACGAGCGAGGTGAGCACGTCCGGGGCGACGTCGAGGACGATGTTGGCCTTGGGATGGGTCTCGACGTACTCCTCCGCCGAAACCATGTGGACCGCATGCTTCTTCGCCCGGTTGCCCTCGGGACCAGTCGGCGTGATCTCGAACGCCTCCAGCTCCTGGGCGGGCGAGTCCGAGTCGGGATAGATGAACAGGCTGCTCACGGTCGCGTCCATGCCCACCACCTGCCTTTCGTCATCAGCCGCGAGGGCGCGCCTGCGCGCAGACCCAGCCCGGCGGCATACGGCCACTGTCGATGAACTCGTGGAGCTCAGCCTTGGCCTGGTCGCTCAGGACCGCATCACCCTGCGGGTAGATGATCGGCTCCTCCTTGGCGTTGTGGCTCGCGAGCTGGGCGAGCAGCTCCCCGCAGCGGACCTGCGCGGTCACCGCGGCCGTGCCTGGGCCGACGACGCGCTCGAGGGCGTCGAGCGTGCGCCAGATCTCGCCGTGCTCCCGCAGCATGACGAGCACCGGCGGCACCACGCCAGCCGCGCGCAGGGGCGGAAAGAGGAACTCCTCCTCGAGGTAGATGTGCCGCCGGAGAGCGTCCGCGGCACGGTCCAGGTCCGCCCCGCGCAGCTCACCCCTCTCCAGGCCGTCGACGAAGGCCCCAAGGCCGGCGTCGATCTCCTGGTGCTCGCCCTCGAGCGCCGACGTCAGGGTCTCCTGCACTGGAATCGCCTCCTGGCGGGCAGTCTATGACCGAACCAGCCTGGACCGTCAGCACCGACGCAGCACCCTTGCGCGGTACCACGTCGAGGCTCAGGGTGGTCCCATGCAGCTCTACGAGGTGGTGCGTCAGGACCGGGCGGGCCGACACCGCGGGACGTACATCCTGCCCGGGCTCGAGCCCGGCGACGTCATGCCGATGATGGACCGGATCGCCCCGTCCGGCGAGCCGATGACCTACGCCGTCTACCGCGTCAGACGGTTCCGTCGACCACGGCACCTGGCGACGTTCGGTCCACGTGACGACGGCGCGGCGGGCGTCCGGGAGCCACGCCGCCCGCCGCCACAGCCGCCTGGACTACGCGCCGAGGCCGAGCCGCCGAGGGACTGACCTGCGTCCCGGGCGAGCCACCGCCTCCGCTCGAGGGAGGAACGGTGAACGCCCCGGCCGCGCCGGTGCGGCTGCGGGGCGTAGTGACTGGTCCTCGAGGAGGGGCAGACCCTAACGCCTGCCACAGGAGACTTCCAGGAAATTTAGCTGGTACCGGTGACACTGATGCCGCCGCAGAGGAAGATTTTTACCGAGGGCTTCGACGGGGGATGCCCTTGGCGGGTGTTTGAGGGGCTGCCGCCAGTTGGTGCATCCTGGTGCGGCGCATTTCTCCCGCCTTCAGTCAGGTCACGTCTGGAAACGACCGGGGCCGAGTGCCCCGAGGGGAGAACAACCATGGACGACAAACACGCCTCGCAGCCGAGCGAGGGAGTACTGAGAGTCCAACGCAAGACCATCCGAGGCCTTCTGATCGGCCTCGTGGCCACGGCGGGAGCGGCGGCGGTGTTCACCGCGCTGCCCGCATGGGGCACGCACGTCACTCCGGTGGAGGCACCGGGGAACCCTTCCTGCCCCGCAGGCACGACGACGTTGAAGGTCGAGCCCGTATCGGACGGCACATTCACCGACGGCACGTTGACGGTCACCCTCGATGTCAGCGGCTCGTTTTTCGACTGGACGTCGAACATCGGCGTTGATCAGGTGATCGTCAAGGGCGGTCCGAGAGCCAACGTCTACACGTATGTCCCTGAGAGTACGGGCGACACGGGGCTGAGCGCCCCCATCAACCCGGCGAACGGCCGGCCGTACGGTCTGAGCCACATCTCGTTCTGCTACGACGTCGAGACTCCCCCTCCGACGACGACGACTCCCCCTCCGACGACGACGACGACGTCACCGACTCCGACGACGACGTCACCGACTCCTTCATCCACCTCCACGACCCCCTGAGCCATATCGGCCCGCGGGAACCGACTTCGGTCGGACCTGCTGACCACGCATCGGTTGCCCCGCCCGGTTGAAGGGCGGGGCAACCAGCAGTCTCGCAGGGGTCCGCGCCCTCCCTGCCAGACTGGCGAAGCCACTGTTGAGCGACCGGAGCGCGCCGCCCCTCCGCGAACGCGCGTGCCCCGATCCGGCCTTACCGCACACTGGCGTGACCCCGACGAGGACGGGACACTCCCGCAGCTGCCACGGCCGCTGAGCAGACAGGTGTCGCAAGATCTGCGACGCCTTGTGCCCCGGTGTTGTCAAAGCGACAACACTTCCCGCGATCACCCTTGTGTCCCCCGCGCTCGAGTGCGACCGCTGCGACAACTGCCGAGAGCGTTTCCGGAACGGAAACGGTTCCTGGGACGAGCGAGACGTCGCCTGGGGCCGGCGACCCATCCGACGCATATCTGAGCACTACGGAGATGAAGAAGGCCCCTGAACCGCGTTTCCGCAGCTAAGGGGCGGTGTGGAAGCGGTGGACGTGAAGGGACTCGAACCCCTGACCTCTCGCGTGTGAAGCGAACGCTCTAACCAACTGAGCTACACGTCCGGGCTGGTGCTCGGAAACAATAGCGGTTCGGCAGCCACGCGCCCTAATCGACTCCGGGAAGCCGGCCGAGGAGCTGCTCGGCCCAGTCCGGCGTCCAGGCAGGCACGCCCATGACTGCGAACGTCAGCCACAGGATCGCCCAGACGAGCAGCAAGGTGGCGAACCCGACGACGAACCGCACCCACATGGCTTGCGACATGATCCACCGGTTCCACAGGTGCACGTGGTGCTTGACGAAGTCGAGCCACCGTTGGGCGAACTCGAACTCGCTGGCCAGGATGACGAGACCAAGGATGACCACTGCCCAGCCAGGCCCCGGGGCGGGCACCATCACGAGACCACCGACGGTGACGACGACCCCGATGACACCAACGGCCGTGCGCCAGGCCAGATGGGTGGCCGGGTTGCGCCGCAGCCGAGCCCGCCAGGCCCACCGGTCCTCGTGTGCGTCCAGGGTCACGTTGCGGTCGGAGTAGTCCACGACCGACATGCCCGTCTCCGCAGTCCCCGCCGTCTCGACCTTCTCGTTGCCCTCGCTCACGGGTCGAGGTCCTGCTCTGCCCGGGACCGGAACGCGTCGCGCAGACGGGCCGTGACAGGCCCGACGGGGAGCGTGCGGTCGTCGACCGCATGGACGGGCAACACGTCCTTGGTCGAGCTGGTGATGAAGACCTCGTCCGCGGTGCGCAGGACGTCGAGCGGCAGGGCAGTCTCGCGGAGCGGAACGCCCGCCTCCGCCGCCCACTCGAGCACGAGCCCTCGCGTGATGCCGGCCAGCAGCCCAGAGTCCTCCGGCGGCGTCAGCACCTCACCGCCGACGACCACGAAGATGTTGCTGCCGGTGCACTCGCAGAGCTCGCCGCGCGTGTTGCCGAAGACCGCCTCCATGGCCCCGACCTCCTTCGCACGGGCGAGGGCGACGACGTTCTCGGCATACGACGTCGTCTTGAGCCCGGCGACCGCAGAGCTCTCGTTGCGCGTCCACGGGACGACCGTCACCTTGCCCGAGGCGGGCGGCCTCGGCTGTGAGGCGGCGACGACGATGTAGGTCAGCTCTCCCGCAGCCCGGTCCGAGCCCAACGGCCCGATGCCGCCGGTCACGCTGTAGCGCAGCCGACCGAAGTCGATCGGCTCGCCCTCGAGCACGGCGTCGATGCCCTTCGTGACAAGGCTGAGATCCACGACCGGAAGCCCGAGGCCAGCAGCCGACCGCTCGAGGCGGGCGTGGTGCCGGGACAGCGCGAACGGCCGTCCCCGGTCGATCTTGGCCGTCTCGAAGACGCCGTCGCCGACCGTGACGGCGTGGTCGAGCGCCGCAATGGAGGGCGCGGTCGGGTCGACG
>DASUQN010000438.1:0-6785 GCA_036280515.1 Intrasporangium sp.
GCGGCTGGGTCCTGCCTCACCTGCGACGCGACGAACCGGACCAGGAGCCGTGGACCTTCGCCGTCGAGGGCGTCACGAGCGTGTCCCTCGACCTGCACAAGTACGCCTACACCCCCAAGGGCATCTCCATCCTGCTCCACCGCTCCGCAGCCCTGCGCCGGACCCATCTCTTCGCGTCCGCCCGGTGGCCTGGCTACACCATGCTCAACACGACGATGCAGTCGACGAAGTCGGGCGGCCCGGTGGCGGCTGCGTGGGCCGTCGTCAACCACATCGGCACAGAGGGTTACGCGTCACTCGCCCGAGGGGCCCGCTCAGCGACGCTGGAAGTCGCCAACGCCGTGGCTGGGATCGAGCACCTTACCCTTGCCGCCCAGCCGGATTCGACGGTCCTTGCCGTGACGACGGACGAGAGGTGCGACGTCTTCACCATCTCCGACGAGCTGGCCGCCCGCGGGTGGTATGCCCAGCCGCAGATGTCCTTCCACGACCTTCCGGCGACGCTCCACCTCACGCTGAGCGCTGCGACGGCCGACTCCACCGCGGGCTTGGTCACGGACCTCGCCGAGGCCACGGCCGCCGCCGTCGTGGTCGGCCCGACGGCGCCGCCCGAGGAGCTCGTCGTTGCTGCCAGCTCGGTGGATCCAGAGCACCTCGACGAGGAGACCTTCGCCGGCCTGCTCGCCGTCGCTGGGCTCGCCGACGGCTCGGGCACCCTGGCCCTGCCGGAGCGGATGGCCCCGATCAACGCGCTGCTCGACGCCCTGCCACCGGAGTTCCGAGAGGCGCTTCTCCTCGGCGTCATCGACCGCCTCACCCGCCCCAGCCCGCTCCCCTAGAACGCGCTCGTACCGGGCTGGGGCTGGGTCAGGTCGAGGCGGTAGGCGAGCAGGCTGATGCCGGGTGCCGGAGACCAGTCCCGCTCCGGCGCCCGCTCGAAGCCCATCCGCTCATAGATCCGGTGAGCGGCACGCATCGACGGTTGCGTGGACAGGGCCAGGCCGACCAGCCCCAGATCCCGCGCGCGCTCGACACAACGGACCATGAGCGCGTCGCCGATGCCTCTTCCGCGAGCATCGCGGTCGACGGCCAACATCCGCACGTCGCCCTCATCCGCGGTGGCGATCTCGTGAAACTCGGACCCCGGCGCAGCGAACGTCACCGAGCCGACGACCCGCCCGTCCGAGTCGTCCACCGCTACCCAGAGCTCAGCCCCTTCGGCCCGAGCGCGGGCATCGGCCAACGTGCCGGCGTACTCGGCGTCGGCCGGCAGGTGCCCTTCGTCGAGGTAGGCCCGGACGGTGAGGGTGCCGACCACCTCGTAGTCCTCGGGCGCAGCGCGTCGGATGCTGAACGACATGCCCGCGATTGTGACCCAGCCCGCGGGGGACGTGCACGCGCGTCCACGAGCAGGCCCAGCGGCATACGGCACAGGGACGTTCGCCCCTACTGTTGGCCTGCGCCCACGCCCAACGTTGTAGACGTGGCATCGGACTTCCTGCGCCGCTGGGTCATCTTCGTCTCCCTGGGTGAGGCGCTGGGCTTTGCAGTGCCCGCGGCCGTGGGGGCGCTGCTCTTCGACGAGTCCACGGCGGTCCTCGGGGCGTCCGTCATCATCGCTGGCGTCATCGAGGGTGTTCTGCTCGGGAGCGCCCAATGGCTCGTGTTGCGAAGCGAGCTCCCCCGCCTCGCGCTGGCCCGGTGGGCAGGCTGGACCGTGGTGGGCGTCGTCGCGGCCTACACCCTGGGACTGCTGCCAAGCGTGATGTACGAGTCCTGGTCACAGTGGCCGGTCGTCGCCCAGGTGCTCCTGTTCGTCGTGATGGGCCTGTGCCTGCTGGCCACGATCGGCACGGCTCAGTGGGTCGAGCTCCGGCGTCACGTCGACCGCGCCGGCCGCTGGATCCTGGGCACGGCGGCGGCCTGGGCTGCCGCCCTCGCGACGTTCGGACTGATCAGCACCCCCTTGTGGCAGGAGGGTCAGTCGGTGGAGCTGCGGATCCTCATCGGCGTCTCTGCCGGCCTGGCCATGGCAGTGGTCATGGCGCTCATCACCGGTCTGGTGATGCGAGCACTCCTGACCGGACCTGCGAGTGCCAGAGGCGCGGCATAACGCGCGTCTGGCACTCAGCGGTCAATCAGCGGTCACGCCGAGATGATCAGGCCCTTGGTGGCGCGGGCGCGCTCGAGGCGCTGGGCGACGTCCTGCCAGTTGACGATGTTCCACCAGGCCTTGACGTAGTCGGCCTTGACGTTCTCGTACTGCAGGTAGAACGCGTGCTCCCACATGTCGAGCTGGAGCAGCGGGATCTGGCCGACGGGGATGTTGCCCTGCTGGTCGAACAGCTGCATGATGTGCGGCCGCTCGGCGAGGGTGTCCCACGCCCAGATGGACCAACCCGACCCCTGGATGGCGTTGGCGTTGGCGCTGAAGTGCGCCTGGAACTTCTCGAAGCCGCCGAAGTACTCGTCGATCGCGGCCTTGACCTCGCCGTCGGGCTGGCCGCCCCCATCCGGGCTCATGTTCTTCCAGAAGACGGAGTGGTTGGTGTGGCCACCGAGATGGAAGGCGAGGTTCTTCTCGACGCCGTTGACCGCGGCGTAGTCGCCCGAGTCGCGCAGCTCCTCGAGCTTGGCGACCGCGGCGTTGGCGCCGTCAACGTAGGCCTTGTGGTGCTTGCTGTGGTGCAGCTCCATGATGCGAGCGCTGATGTGCGGCTCGAGAGCCGCGTAGTCGTAGTCCAGCTCGGGAAGCGTGTAAGCCACTGTCATTCCTTTCGTCGAAGACCTGCCGGCCGCGACCACTCTATGCCGCACGTGAGCAGGCCATACAGGGTGTCCGCGCGGGGTCACGTACCCGCTGACCGCATCCTTCGTCCTCAAGCCGCCTTGAAGTCAAACCGATCTGCCGTATGCCGCTGAGCCGGGTGATCGGGTCACCGCTACGCAGGTGGTCGGTTAGGTTGTCCCGTGAACTTTTGTTCACCCCTAGTCCCCAGGAGTGGCCCGTGACCACCACCACGACCGTGCGGCCCGACCAGCGCGAGAAGGCCAGTCTGCCGACGGGCCTGATCATCACCGTCCTCGCGTTGTGCGGGACGCTCGTCTCGCTGCAGCAGACCCTCGTCCTGCCGCTCCTGCCCGAGTTCCCCGAGATCCTCGGCACGACGAGCGAGAACGCCTCCTGGCTCGTCACGATCACCCTGCTGACCGGCGCGGTCGGGACGCCGATCGTCTCCCGCCTCGCGGACATGTTCGGCAAGCGCCTCATGCTCATCGTCTGCCTCGGGTCGGTCATCGTCGGTTCCGCCGTGGCAGCGATGAGTACGTCACTCGCGCTGGTCGTCACAGGTCGCGGTCTGGCCGGGATCGGCACGAGCCTGGTCCCCGTCGGCATCAGCATCATGCGCGACCACCTACCGGCCGACAAGGTGGGCTCGGGCGTCGCACTGATGAGCGCGACGCTCGGGATCGGCGGCGCGGTGGGGATGCCGCTCGCGGGCGTCATCTCGTCCAACTTCGACTGGCACGCCCTCTTCCTCGTCTCGGGCGGCTTCGCCGTCGTCATGCTCATCGCGGTGCTCCTCGTCGTGCCGGAGTCCACGGTGCGGGCGGGAGGCCGCTTCGACTACGTCGGTGCGGCGTTGCTCTCGGTGGCGCTGACCTGCTTCCTCCTCGCCGTGTCCAAGGCGGGCTCCTGGGGCTGGGCCGACCGGAGGACGCTCGTCCTGCTCGTGGTCGCCGCGCTCACGGTGGCCGCGTGGGTCCCCATCGAGCTGCGCTCGGGGCAGCCCCTCGTCGACATCCGGACCTCGCTCCGCCGCACCGTCCTGCTCACGAACGTGGCGTCGATCATGGTCGGCTTCGCGATGTTCGCCAACTTCCTCAGCGCCACGCAGCACGTCCAGATGCCTGTCGAGTCCGGCTACGGTTTCGGCCTGTCCGTCGTCGAGACCGGCCTCGTCCTGCTACCCAACGGCATCCTGATGGTCCTGTTGTCGCCGGTCGCCGCTGCCCTGATCCAGCGGTTGGGACCGCGGGCGATCCTCATCGCGGGCGCGATCGTCATGGCGGTCGGCTTCGTCATGCGCAGCTTCCTGCACGCCACGCTGCTCGAGGTGGTCGTGGCTGCTGGCGTCTCGTCCGCAGGGACGGCCCTCGCATTCGCGGCAATGCCGACGCTGATCATGCGGTCGGTGCCGATCACCGAGACCGCTTCGGCCAATGGACTCAACACGCTGCTCCGGGCGATCGGGACGTCCAGCGCCAGCGCAGTCCTGGCGGCGATCTTCTCCGCCCTGACCATGGAGGTCGGCGGCGCTCCGATCCCGACCTTCGGCGCCTACCAGCTCGTCTTCTGGCTCGGCGCGGCGGCGGCCCTCATGGGTGCTGCGGTGGCCGCCTTCATCATCCGGCCCACGGTCGTCGAGGAAGGTGTCGGGGAGGTCGTGACGGAGCCGGGCCTCGTTGCGGCTGGCGAGCGCGGCGCCGTCAAGCCGGTTGGCGCCCGGCACGAGATGCTCGTCCGCGGCCTCGTCAGGAGCCGTTCCGGCAAACCGATCCGACAGGCTGTCGTCACGGTGCTCCACCCGGACGGGCGGCACGTCGACTGGGGCCGCACGGACAACGAGGGCCGGTATGTCCTGGCGCTGCCGTCCGTGGGCAGGTACCTCGTCGTCGCCTCTGCGGACGGCTGGGCGCCCCAGTCCGGCCTGGTCGAGATCGGCCACGGAGAGCTGGAGCCGATCACCATGACACGTCGGCTGCTGCTCAGTGGGCGGGTCACGGACGAGGGCACGCCCCTGGGGGGCGTCATGCTGTCGCTCATCCGGCACTCCGGCGAGTACGTCGCGACGGCCCATGCCAACTCCGATGGCACCTACGAGATCGGGCTCCCTCCGCCAGGCCGCTACGTCCTCACCGTCGTCGACCACGGGACGGGCCGGACCCGGTCCCGTGCGGTGCAGATCGGCAGCACGTCGACGACGCTCGACGTCGACATCGTGACCGGGATGCCGCAGACCGTGGAGCGGGCCTCGTGACGGCCCTCGGCCATCGGGGCCGGCCCGACAGCGCGGCTCGCGGGACCGGATCGTCGCGGGAGGCCATCCTCCACGCTGCTCGGCGCCTGTTCGGCGAGCGTGGGTATGCCGCCACGACGATCCGCGAGGTCGCCGCGGAGGCCGGCGTCAGCCCGGCCCTGGTCATGAAGACCTGCGGCAGCAAGGAGCGCCTCTACGCCGATGCGACGCCGCTGGAGCCGACCCCGATCGATGCAGACCAGTCCCTCGACGGACTCGGCGAGCTCCTCGTCCGACGGATGCTCGAGCGGCGCACCGACGACGTGGCCGAGCCCTGGCTGCGGGGTCTCTACCTGATCTCCGGCGCGCCGGATCCTGCCGAGGCGCGGGCTGACTTCCGGGAGCGCATGCTCCGGCGGTTTCCCGTCACCGATGCTGAGGCGCGGCGGCGCGTTGACCAGCTGGCGTGCCTGCTCATCGGGCTCGCTGCCGGGTCGCGGGTGGTCCGCCTCCTCGATCCGGAGAAGACCGAGCTGAGCGAGGTGGTGCGCGAGTACGGTGCGTTGGCCCAGCAGCTCATCGACGGCATCGTCACCAGCGACGAGGTCCCGCTGTCGGACTAGGTCATCGGGACGAAGTGGTGGCAGCTGTTGCCTCGCGGAGTCGGATCCTGCTCCGCAAACCGGAGCAGGATCCGATCGAGTCCGGCGGCAGGGCTGCGGGGTCCGTATGGGACTCGGTCGTCATCGCACCCACCTGGTCAGGTCGGTAGGTCGAGGAGGTCCTTGACGTCGTCCGCCGTGATGGCACCCGACAGGGCACCGCCTTCGTCGACGACGCGCTGGAAGAGGTCTCGCTTGCGCTCCTGGAGCGCGACGACCTTCTCCTCGATCGTCCCCGCCGAGACGAGCCGGTAGACGGTGACCGGCTTGCGCTGCCCGATGCGGTGTGCCCGGTCGATCGCCTGCGCCTCGGCGGCCGGGTTCCACCACGGGTCGAGGACGAAGACGTAGTCGGCCTCGGTCAGCGTCAGCCCGAAGCCGCCTGCCTTGAGGCTGATCAGGAACGCCGTCGCATCCCCGTCGCGGAAGCCCCGGATGACCGACTGCCGGTCCTGCGTCGACCCGTCGAGGTAGGACGTGCGCAAGCCCGCTGCCGTGACGGCCTGCTCGACGATGCGGAGGAAGCCGGTGAACTGGCTGAAGACGAGCGCACGGTGGCCCTCTGCCTCCAGCTCCTTGAGCTGATCGACGAGGAAGTCGACCTTCGCCGCGGTCGCCTTGCCCTGGTGCGCGTCGTCGACGAGCGACGGGTCGAGCGCGAGCTGGCGCAGCCGAGTGAGCGAGGCGAGGATCGCGACCCGGTTGGCCTCGGGGTCATTGAGCAGGCCCAGGACCCGCTGCCGCTCCCGTTGCAGGTGCTGGTCGTAGATGTGCCCGTGGACCGGGTGCGGGTCGAGCGGCAGCACCTGCACCTGCTTGGGCGGCAGGTCGAGCGCGACCTGCTCCTTGGTCCGGCGCAGCATGAGCGGGCGGATGCGGCGGCGCAGGTGGTCGAGCAGCTCGGGCCGGGCTCCCGACTCGATCGGCTTGCGGTAGTGCTTGGTGAAGACGTCCGGCCGGGGGTAGAGCCCGGGCGCCGTGAGCGACAGCAGCGCCCAGAGGTCCATGAGCGAGTTCTCGAGCGGCGTGCCGGTCACGGCGAGGGTGAAGGGCGCCCCGAGGCGGCGCACGGCAACATGCGTCTTGGCCTGGCGGTTCTTGA
>DASUQN010000439.1:0-2073 GCA_036280515.1 Intrasporangium sp.
CTTGCAGGCTGGGCGGAAGGCCTTCTACACCACGCCGATCAAGGCGTTGTCGAACCAGAAGTATGCCGACCTCGTGCGACGTCACGGTGTCGGGCGCGTGGGCCTGCTCACCGGTGACGCTTCGATCAACGGGGAGGCCCCGGTGGTCGTCATGACGACCGAGGTCCTGCGGAACATGATGTACGCCGGCTCGAGCACGCTGAACGGGCTCGGCTGGGTGGTCATGGACGAGGTCCACTACCTCGCAGACCGGTTCCGTGGAGCGGTCTGGGAGGAGGTCATCATCCACCTGCCACCCGATGTCAGCGTCGTCTCGTTGTCAGCCACCGTGTCCAACGCCGAGGAGTTCGGGGCGTGGCTCGAGGAGGTGCGCGGAGACACGGCGGTCATCGTCTCGGAGCATCGCCCCGTGCCGCTCTGGCAGCACATGATGGTCGGGCAGTCGCTCTTCGACCTCTTCGTCGAGGAGACGGTCGCGCGGCGCGGAAGCCCTGCGGGCGCACCGGAGCTGAGCGTCAACCCCGACCTGCTGCACGCCATCCGCGGCGCCGACGGCCGAGGCGTGTGGGACTCGCACTGGTCGGGCGACGGTCGCGGCCGATCGCGAGGTCGCCGGAACGGAAGGGGGAACGGCCGGGCTGACGACTGGGGCGGCCGGCGCCGTCGCGGTGAGTCGCGTGGGCCCGGCAGCGGCGACCCGGCTCGTGGGTTTGCCCGTGGCGGGCGCCCTGGCGGTGGCGCGACCCGAACCGAGGTCATCGACCGCCTCGATCGGGAGGGCCTGTTGCCCGCCATCACGTTCATCTTCAGCCGCGCCGGTTGCGAGGCGGCGGTCGGTCAGCTGCTCGCCACCGGCATGCGCCTCGTCACGGACGCCGAGGGTGCCGCCAACCGGGGGTTCGTCGAGGAGCGGGTCCGGGGCATCGCCGAGGAGGACCTCGCAGTTCTCGGCTACTGGGACTTCATCGAGGGCATCTCGCGGGGCTTCGCCGCACACCACGCGGGCATGCTGCCGACGTTCCGCGAGATCGTCGAGGAGCTGTTCACGCAGGGCCGGGTGCGCGCCGTCTTCGCAACCGAGACCCTCGCCCTCGGGATCAACATGCCGGCACGCACCGTCGTGCTCGAGAAGCTGGTCAAGTTCAACGGCGAGAGCCACGTCGATGTCACTCCCGCCGAGTACACCCAGCTGACCGGGCGGGCCGGCCGCCGCGGCATCGACATCGAGGGGCACGCCGTCGTCATCTGGAACCGGGGCCTCGACCCCGAGAGCGTCGCCGGCCTTGCCTCGACCCGGACGTATCCACTCCGTTCCAGCTTCCGACCCACGTACAACATGGCCGTGAACCTCGTGCGCCAGTTCGGTCGGGGCAGTGCCCGGGAGATCCTCGAGACCTCCTTCGCGCAGTTCCAGGCCGATCGCGCCGTCGTCGGCCTGGTGCGGACCGTGCGACGCAACGAGGAGGCCCTCACCGGCTACGCGGAGGCGATGACCTGCCATCTGGGTGACTTCTCCGAGTACGCCGCGATGCGCAACGAGATCCGCACGATCGAGAAGGAGGGCGCAAAGGCGCGCTCTGCCTCGATGCGCGCCGCGGCCGCGGTGTCGCTCGAGAACCTCAAGATCGGCGACATCATCCGTATCCCGAGCGGGCGTCACAGCGGCCTGGCCGTCGTGGTCCTGCCCAACCGCGGCGGCGGACGCAGCGACGTCCCGTCACCGGCGGTCGTCACCGAGGACCACCAGCTGCGGCGCCTGACCCTTCACGATGTCCCGTCACCCGTCGAGCCGCTCGGCACGATGCGGGTTCCCAAGCACTTCAACGCCAAGAACCCGAAGGCTCGTCGCGACCTGGCGGCGACCCTCCGGGCGACCCTGCCGCACGACCCGCCACGCACGCGCCGTGTCACGGAAGAGGACGCGGCGGACGAGCGCATCGACGAGCTGCGCCGTCGCCTCCGCGCACACCCGTGCCACCAGTGCCCCGACCGCGAGGACCATGCGCGCTGGGCGGAGCGGTGGTGGCGCCTGCGTCGCGAGACCGACGGGCTGCAGCGGAAGATCGAGGGCCG
>DASUQN010000440.1:0-2008 GCA_036280515.1 Intrasporangium sp.
ACCCGTTCCTCGACTCCCACCCGCAGACGGAGCTCGCGCGCTCGCAGCAGTCCGGCGGCGGGACCGTCGTGACGTTCGACCTCGACGTGCCTGCCGGGACCGACCCGGAGACCGCCAAGAAGCGGACCTTCGCGTTCCTCGACGCCCTCCAGGTCGTCGACATCTCCAACAACCTCGGCGACGCGAAGTCGCTCGTCACGCACCCCGCGACGACGACGCACCGGCGGCTTTCCCCGGAGGCGCGGGCGGCGGTGGGGATCACCGACGGCGTGCTGCGCATCTCGGTCGGGCTGGAGGACGTCCGCGACCTCGTGGACGACCTGAAGCGGGCCCTCGCCTGACCCGGGGGTTCACTCGAGTGGCCCCGCTGTGCACACCCCGCCACTCGAGTGGCCCCACTGTGCCCAGCTGTGCACACGCCCGCCACTCGAGTGGCCCCACTGTGCACAGGCCCGCTGTGGACGGTGGGGCCACTCGAGGGGAGATGGGCGGGCTGTGCCCAGGCTCGCTGTGGACGGTGGGGCCACTCGACGGGGAGCGGGGCGGTCAGGGTCGGGCGGTGGCGGCGAGCTGCCACGGATGGCCCGGGCGGTCCGGCTCGGTGATCCGCACGTCGAACGCGTCGGCGAGGATCTCGACGAGGTCCTCCGGGTGGCGGGGTTTCGCCGCCGACTGCACCAGGTGCCGGGCGACGAGGCCGCGGGTGTGCTTGGCCAGGTGCGACGCGCCCGGGACAGTGACCTGGACCCGCCGCTCCGACAGCCCGCCCTTGGGGTTCCACAACGCGGCATAGGTACTGGACCGGCAGTCGACGATGAGGCGCCTGGTCCCTGCCTCCTGCTCGAGCACGGGCGCCAGCTCCGGGCGCCACGCCCGGCTCAGTTCGCCGATCCCGGGCAGCTCCACGCATGGGTGCAGCCGGTAGGCCGGAATCCGGTCGGTGGGGCGCAGCGCGCCGAACATGGCGCTGAGGATGACGATGCGACGGCCGGCCCGGCGCTTCGACGCCGGGTCGAGCGACGCCAGGTCGAGCGCGCCGTAGAGCACGCCGCTGTAGACCTCCCCGGCCCGCGCCGTCGCCGCCACGTGCAGGCGCGTGTTGCGGTCGACCTCCTCCACGAGGTTGGGGCTCACGCCGAGCAGCCGGTGCGCGTCGAGACGCCCGCTGATCTCACCAGCGCCCTCGATGACGGCCGCCCGCAGGCTGCTCAGCTCCGGGAAGGACAACGTCGCGAGGTCGAGCGGCCGACCCCGGCGACGCTGCGTCTTGCCCTCTGACGGCGGGAGGAGGATGAGCACGCGACACAGCCTAGGCCGCTGCTGCGCGACCTCTTCTGCATAGGGTTGCCCCATGGCCAAGCGACACATCGTCTACCGCCGAGCAGAGCCGCCGGGCGGCGCGGGCGTCGCCCTCGCCGCGCGCTTCGAGGCGATCCGCGACGAGTTCGACGTGCCAGGGGAGTTCCCTGCTGACGTCGTCGCCGCGGCCACGCGGGCGGCCGCCGAGGCGGACCTGCCGACGACCGATGCGACGGACATCCCGTTCGTCACCATCGACCCGCCGACGTCGATGGACCTCGACCAGGCCATGCACATCGAGCGGCAGGGCGACGGATACCGCGTCCGTTACGCCATCGCCGACGTGCCGGCGTTCGTGCGGCCGGATGGAGTCATCGACGCCGAGTCCCGCCGCCGCGGTCAGACGATCTACTGCCCGGACAAGCGAGTCCAGCTGCACCCGAAGGAGATCAGCGAGGGTGCGGCGAGCCTGCTGCCGGACCAGGTGCGTCCGGCCTTCGTCTGGGACCTTGTCCTCGCTGCCGACGGCGAGGGGACTCAAGTGACCGTCGCGCGGGCCATGGTCCGCAGCGTCCGCCGCTACGACTACGTCGAGGTCCAGCGTCTGGTCGACGAGGGGTCCGCCGAGGATGTGCTGGTGCTCCTCAAGGAGGTGGGGGAGAAGCGAATCGCCTTGGAGGCCAAGCGTGGTGGTGCTTCCCTGCCGATG
>DASUQN010000441.1:0-4558 GCA_036280515.1 Intrasporangium sp.
CGGGCACTCGGTCAAGCGGGACGGGAGGGCGCTGTCCTTGACGCCCCTCGAGTTCGACCTGCTCGTCGCGCTCGCGCGCAAGCCGTGGCAGGTCTTCACCCGCGAGGTGCTGCTCGAGCAGGTGTGGGGGTATCGCCACGCGGGCGACACCCGTCTCGTCAACGTCCATGTGCAGCGGCTGCGCTCGAAGATCGAGCACGATCCTGAGCGCCCGGAGATCGTGGTCACCGTCAGGGGCGTCGGCTACAAGGCGGGCCCCGCCTGAGGCCTGCCGGCAACGGCAGCGGCCCCGGGGTTGGGCGATGGAGATGAGTGAGCGGCCCACCGCAGTGACGGAGATGGACGAGACCGGCCGGGGCCACGCGCCTCGGAGGCTCAAGGAACGGTTGGGGCACCAGCTGAGGATGCTGTGGCGCCGGCCCCTCCACCTGTGGCGCGCCTCGCTGGGCTTCCGCGTCGTCGTGGCGACGATGCTGCTGGGCATCCTTGTGCTCACGGCCGTGGGGACCTATCTCTACGGCTCCATCGCGCAGGGTCTCGTGGACGGGCGACAGAGCATCGCCGCGGTCGACTCCCAGCGTGACGCGAAGGACGCGCAGAACGACTTCCAATACACCGACAAGGTGGACTCGACCGCAGACGTCAGCCAAGTCGCAACCGACCAGATCCGGTCGCTGCAGCGCGACAGTGGGTCGGAGGATCGCTACGTCGTCCTGTCCCGACTGGAGACGAACGACAACCCGAACATCATCGGGCCGATCGAGAGCGGCGCGGTCGGGGCCCGCTTCATCCCCCCGGAGCTGTCCCGCGCCGTCGCGGAGAACCCGGACCGACAGCAGATGCAGATCACGACGATCGAAGCCGGCGACCGCCCCGTCTCCGCGCTCGTCGTCGGTCAGCAGGTGGCACTGCCGTTGGTGGGCGACTACGGCCTGTACTTCATCTATCCGATGCAGCGCGAGCGGGACATCATCAACCTCGTCGGCCGGACCTTCCTGCTCGGTGGGGTCGCGCTCATCCTCCTCGTGGGCGCCATCGCCTTCGTCGTCACGCGGCTCGTCGCCGACCCGGTCCGCCGCGCCGCGATCGTCGCCGAGCGGTTCGCGGACGGAAACCTCAACGAGCGCATGCGAGCCAAGGGCGAGGACGACTTGGCGCGCCTCGGCAACTCGTTCAACGCGATGGCGGCGTCGCTGCAGCAACAGATCGCCCAGCTCGAGAACCTGTCCCGGGTTCAGCAGCGCTTCGTCTCCGACGTCTCGCACGAGCTGCGCACCCCGCTGACGACGATCCGGATGGCCGGGGACCTCATCCACGACTCACGAGGCACGTTCGACCCAGCAGTGGCGAGGTCGGCGGAGCTGCTCATGGGCGAGCTCGACCGCTTCGAGTCCCTCCTGACGGACCTGCTCGAGATCTCGCGATTCGACGCCGGCGCCGCCGTCCTCGAGATCGAGGCCACTGACCTGCGTGGCTGCGTCGAGCGGGCGGTCGATGCCCACCGCACCCTCGCTGGGCGCAAGGGCATCGAGCTGGTCGTCCACGAGCCGAGCTTCCCCGTCGTGGCCGAGATGGACTCGCGCCGGATCGACCGCGTGCTGCGCAACCTGGTCGCGAATGCGATCGAGCACGGTGACAGCCGGCCCGTCGAAGTGACCCTGGGCGCCAACGACTCGGCCGTGGCGGTCACCGTGCGGGACCATGGGGTGGGGCTGCGGCCAGGTGAGGCGGCCCTCGTGTTCACTCGTTTCTGGCGAGCGGATCCAGCCCGGGCACGGACGACCGGCGGCACGGGTCTCGGACTGGCCATCTCGCTGGAGGACGCCCGGTTGCACGCGGGTCGGCTCGAGGCCTGGGGTGCCCCCGGGGAGGGCTCGTGCTTCCGGCTGACCCTGCCACGGCATGCCGATGCCACCATCACCGGCTCGCCTCTGCCGTTGAGTCCCCTTGCCGCGGAAGCCCATCGGGAGCGGACTGATGCAGGCGAGGAGGTGTGGGCCGCCTCCGAACGCATGTCTGAGGACACCCTCAAGCTGCGCCGGATCACCCGCGCCCAGGCGCCGACCGGGGCGGAGCACCCGTCATGATGCCTGCCGTGCTGCGCCGGGCCGGGGTCGTCCTCGCCGCCCTGCTCGTGGCAGTAGTGGCCGCCGGCTGTGCGGGGCTGCCCGAATCCTCGCGGGTCAGCGAGGGGCGTCGGCTCGACGAGCCGATCAACGATCCGTACCGCGTGGTGGCGCAGTCACCCGCTCCCGGCGCAAGCCCCGAGCAGATCGCCCGTGGCTTCATCCGTGCGGGCGAGGACCAAGCTGAGACGCACGCCACCGCGAAGGCCTACCTCAGCGAGCCGTCGGTCGGCAGGTGGCGCTGGTCTGCCCACGACACGGTCATCTACAACCGGGCCAGCGACCTGCGCGTCCGGAGAACCGGAGACTCCATCGAGGTCAGCGTCACGCCCGTGGGGCTGCTCGCGACGGATGGACGCTCCCGCGATGCCGCGCCCGGCACGGTGATCCGCACGACCTTCGGCCTGACGCAGGTGGCCGGTGAGTGGCGCCTCGAGCTCCCCGAAGAGGGGTTCGGTGTCTGGCTGCAGGCGAACGCCTTCGACAACCTGTACGTCGCCGCCCCGGTGCACTACGTCACCCCCTCAGGCCGCGAGCTGATCCCGGACACCCGGTGGTTCCCACGGGGGCCACGGCTGGCCACGAGCCTGGCGCGCGCCCAGCTCGAGCCGGTGCCGTCCCACCTCGCCGGCGCGGTGAGCACCGGTTTTCCTGCCTCGACCCGGCTGGCCGTCAACTCGGTCCCCGTCGAGTCCGGGCACGCCCAGGTGGACCTCACCTCGAGCGCGCTCTCGGCGGGACTCGAGGAGAGGCGCGCCATGTGGGCGCAGCTCTCGGCGACCCTGTCGAGAGCGAACGTCTCCTCCATCTCCATCTCCGTCGAGGGAACCGAGCTGGACCTGGCCGGGCTGGGGACGACCCTCTCCTCGCCACAGGAGGTGGGCTATGGGTTCACGCCTGCGCCTGTCTTCGACTCCGCGCTGATCCGCAGCGGGAAGACGTTCAAGCGGATCGATCCCACCTTCATCCCCGATGACGCGAACGGCCAGGGGCGTCGAGGGGCCCAGTCCCTGGAACCGGACGACCCGAGTGAGCCGGACGGTGAGTGGACTGCGCTGACCCTGTCGCGCGACGGGAACCAGGTCGCCGCGGTCGGCGGGGACCTCAAGGAGCTGTCCATCTGGCCCGCGCACGAGAAGGTGGTGCGCCTCACGGCGAACTGGAGCAACCTCGTCCGGCCGGCCTATGACCGGAACCAGTACCTCTGGATCGCCGGGCGAGCAGCTGGGACGGCGCGCATCTGGACCCTCAACACCGCGTCGCTCGTACCCGCGCCGAAGCCGGTCGCCGTCGAGGTGCCTTGGCTGGGCGGGAACGAGATCGTGGCCCTGACGCTGTCGGGCGATGGGAGCCGGGCGCTCATCATCACCAAGGACCCGAAGACCGCAGCGAACCAGCTGTTCGCCGCCGGTGTCGTGCGGGCACCCAACGGACAACCCACGTCGCTCGCCGAGCCACTGCGCCAGGCGCAGCCGCTGGGCCAGCTGACGGACGTGGCCTGGCTCGGGGCCGAGTCCTTTGCCGTCCTCGGTCGCCTGACGGCCGGGGACGACGTGAGTCCGTGGATCGGCCACGTCGGTGGCGGACTCGACGGACTGCGGGTCCGCGTTGGCCAGAGCGATCCCACCATGGAGCGTCTCGAGCCGGTTCCGGGTGGGGCCCGGACGATCACGACGGCCGGGAGCCAGCGGGGTCTCATCTGCGTGACCGACGACAACAAGGTGTGGGCCAAGGCGGGTCTGAGCTGGCGGCAGATCGGGGTGGGCACCGACCTGCTCGTGCCGGGCCGCTGATCCGGACCCGCCGGCCGCGGCTGGACGCGGTTGGACTGCCTGTCCACAGGTCTGGCCGGCTCGCCGACGCCACTCCACAGGGCGCGAGATCACGCTGGCCCGAGGGCGCACAGCACGATCTGCTGGCCGGGTGATCCGTCTTCTCGCCGAGCTGCTCGATCTCGTGCTGCCCCTCGAGTGCGCCGCGTGCAGGCGCCCGGGCGACGCGTGGTGCCGGCGCTGCTCGGCCGCTCTCGCCAGGTCCGCGCTGGCTCCGGATCGCCGCCTGGTCGCGCCGGACCCGCTCCCGCCAGCCTTTCCCGACTGCTTCGCCTGGGGCCAGTACACCGGCCCGCTGCGCGCCGGTATCCGGTCCTGGAAAGACGGTGGCAGGAGGGACCTCGATCGGGGCCTCGCCGTGCTCCTTGCCGCCGCGATGGCGGACGCCCTCCGTGGGCGCGCACGCGGTGCTCCGGCCGGGTCCGGATCGCCGGGCGGTCCCGTGCTCATCGTCACGGTCCCGTCCTCGCCGCGGGCCGTGCGCCTCAGGGGCGACCGTCCGCTTGAGCGGGTGACGCGGCACGCGCTTGAGCGCCTGGCCGGCGTCTCGATGCAGGGACCCCGTCTCCTGGGCCCGCTGGAGGTGCTCCACCACCGACG
>DASUQN010000442.1:0-3773 GCA_036280515.1 Intrasporangium sp.
CCCACGACCGGGAGGGAGGCAGCACCCGGTGAGCCTGCGAGCGGCAGCGAGCCCAGCGGCATACGGACTGATGGTGGTTGAGCCCTAGAGTGCCTCCGTGCACTCCTTCGACAAGGACCCAGACGATGTCGCCGTGGAGCAGGTGCTGCGCTACGCGCGGGACCGCCTGCTCATGGACCCGATCCCCCTCGACGGGCCGCAGACCGAGGAGTACCTGGAGTCCGCGGCAGGCCAGACGATCACGGCTGCGGGACTCGGGGCGGATCGCGCGATGGCGCTCTTCGAGCACACCCTCGCCCCCGCGTGCCTGTCGACCGACCACCCGCGGTACCTGTCCTTCATCCCCTGTGCTCCGACCCGCGAGGCAGCGGCGTTCGACGTCGTCGTCGGCGCATCGTCGGTCTACGGCGGGTCCTGGCTGGAGGGGGCCGGGGCCGTGTACGCCGAGAACCAGGCGCTGCGCTGGATCGCCGACCTCGCCGGGCTGCCAGAGCAGGCGGGCGGCGTGTTCGTGCCGGGTGGGACCGTCGGCAACCTGTCCGCGCTCGTCGTGGCGCGCCACACCGCCCGGAACCGGGCCACGGAGGCCGGCACCGGTGCCCGGCCGTGGCGGATCGCCGCGACCGACAACGCCCACTCGTCCGTCGTGTCGATGGCGGCCGTCATGGACGCCGAGGTGTGCGGGGTGCCCGTCGACGAGAAGCTGCGCCTCACCGGGCCCGAGCTGCGCAAGACGCTCGAGGAGTGCGGTCCCGAGACGTTCTTCGCCGTCGTCGCGACGAGCGGCACGACGAACTTCGGCGTCGTCGACGACCTTGAGTCGGTCGCCGACGTGTGCGAGGAGTTCGGGCTCTGGCTGCACGTCGACGGCGCCTACGGAGGAGCCGGCCTCGCGGCTCCCTCGGTGCGGCACCTCTTCAACGGCATCGAGCGGGCCGACTCGTTCATCGTCGACCCGCACAAGTGGCTCTTCGCGCCGTTCGACTGTTGCGCGCTGCTCTATCGCGACCCCGAGCTCGCCCGGACAGCCCACACGCAGGAGGCGGGCTACCTCGACGTCCTGACCAAGGCGACCGAGTGGAACCCGACCGACTACTCCATCGGCCTGACCCGCCGGGCCCGAGGCCTGCCGCTCTGGTACTCCCTCGCGGTCCACGGCACCGACGCCTACGTCGAGGCGATCGAGAGCACGCTTGACGTCGTGCGCCACGCCGCCCGGGAGATCGAGGCGCGTCCGTACGTCGAGCTGGTCCGTGAGCCGGACCTGTCCGTCGTCGTCTTCCGGCGACTGGGCTGGGAGCCTGCGGACTACCACGCGTGGACGGACCGGCTGCTCACCGCCGAGTTCGCCTTCGTCGTGCCGACCACCTTCCGCGGGGAGACGCTGACGAGGTTCGCCGTGGTCAACCCGCACACCACCAAGGAGGACGTCACGGCCATCCTCGACACGATGGCGTGAATGCGTCCAGAGAATCACAACCGTGTGATTCTCTCGCTAAGGTGGGTAGTGGAGCCAACGCGCCCGAGCTCAGGCGGTCCACGTGGGTCAGGCCGACTGGAAGGGCCACACCCCGACTCGCTACCGTTTCGCAGGACCCGCCGGACCGCGGAAGTGACCCAGCCAGCAACTCAGGACAGGAATCATGAGCGCAGAACAGGCCACGGAGCAGACGCACCACTCCGGGAGCGCGCTCAGTGACCGGGACCTCGAGATCCTGGCCTTCGAACGGCAGTGGTGGAAGTACGCCGGCTCGAAGGAGCAGGCCATCAAGGAGCTGTTCGACATGAGCTCCACGCGGTACTACCAGGTGCTCAACGCCCTGCTCGACACCCCGGCCGCCCTCGAGGCAGACCCGATGCTCATCAAGCGACTGCGCCGCATGCGCGCCAGCCGCCAGCGCGCCCGCACCAGCCGACGCCTCGGCTTCAACGCCTGATTGCCGCTCATCTGCGTGGGGGCGTGGTTCACTTCCCCCATGGCCGACGTGGTGGTCCGCCGCGCAGGAGCGGATGACGCCTTCATCGTTGCCGCCTTGCACCTGCAGTTCGCGCGGGAGCTCGGGATGCCGTCGGAGCCGGGCTACCTCGACCGGTTCGTCGACGCCTGGCTCGCGGAGCGTCCGGATCGCCCCACGTGGATCGCCGAGGCGCGCGGCGAGCACGCTGGCATCCTCGAGACCCGCCGCATCCGGGCCCTGCCCTGGCCGGGCCGGCGTGACGTCAGCTGGCTGCACGTCGGCGGCCTGTTCGTCACCCCGGCCAGCCGCGACCTGGGCGTCGCCCGCGCGCTGACCGAGACCATGATCGAATGGTCCCGCTCCACCGACGTCAAGTGGATCCGGGTCAACGCCCCGGACGAGAAGGAGCAACAGTTCTACGAGCGGCTGGGGTTCGCGTCTCCCGGGCGGCTCATGGAGTTCGACCTGAGGGATCCAGAGTGACCGCTGCCAGCACTGACTTCACCGCGCGTCCCGGCCCGACCAACTCGATCGTCGACGTCGCCGGAGTGCGCGTCGGCCACTGCACGCGCGACGAGCCCGGATGGCTGACCGGGGTGACGGTGGTCGTGGCGCCGCCCGGCGGGGCGGTCGCCGGCGTCGACGTGCGTGGCGGAGGACCCGGGACCCGCGAGACCGATCTGCTCGACCCACGCAACCTGGTCGACCGGGTCGATGCCATCGTCCTCGGCGGCGGCAGCGCACCCGGGCTAGGGGCGGTGGACGGCGTCGTCGAGGGCCTCTTCGACGACGGTCGCGGCTGGCCGATGCGCGAGCCGGGGCAGGTCGTGCCGATCGTCCCCGGCGCGATCCTGTTCGACTTGGGACGCGCTGGCGCGTGGCGCAACTATCCGCGCGCGAAGGACGGGAGGGCGGCATACGACCTCGCAGCCTCCTCAGCCGTCCCGCAAG
The DNA here is from genome assembly GCA_036280515.1 of Intrasporangium sp. GTDB lineage: Bacteria > Actinomycetota > Actinomycetes > Actinomycetales > Dermatophilaceae > Intrasporangium. The sequence goes on from DASUQN010000442.1 coordinate 2,910, forward strand.
GGTGTGTGGGCGCTGGGACGGGCGCCCGCGTCGGCGGGCTCAAGGGCGGGGTCGGCTCGGCCAGCGTCGTCCTCGAGTCGGGCGTGACCGTGGGGGCCATCGTCGCGCTCAATGCCGTCGGTTCCGCCGTGGATCCCACCACCGGCAGGCCGTATGCCGCTGGGCTCGCTCTCGCGGGCGAGTTCGCCCACGTCGGGGCTGGCTCGGCGGACGAGGTCGCCGAGGCTCGCGCGCGAGGCGAGTCGCTGCCTGACAAGCTGACCGGAGTGCCGGCCATGGCGACGACGATCGGGGTCATCGCGACCGATGCGACGCTGAGCAAGGCGCACTGCCAGAAGTTCGCCGGTGTCGGCCATGACGGCTTCGCCCGGGCGATCAAGCCGGTGCACACGGCGTTCGACGGGGACACGCTCTTCGCGATGGCGACGGGGGAGCGGGGTGAAGTCGAGCCGGCCGAGCTCGTGGTTCTCATGGAGGCCGGCGCCGACTGCGTGGCGCGCGCCATCGTGCACGCCCTCCTTGCGGCGACGTCGGTGGACCGGTCTGCGGACGGCGGGTTGGCGATGCGTTCCTGGTCGGACGCGTTCCCGTCCGCCCTCACCACCTCGGCCGAGTGAAACCTCGCCCGATCGAGCTCGAGGTCCGAAAGCTGTTCACTCGACTGGGGCGGTGGGCGGCTGGTTGGGGAGGGCGCACGCGGGCGTGCCGCCCGGCAGCTGGTGCCGGTGCCGCGCGACCCAGCCATAGACGCGCCGCGCCACCCCGTCGATCCCGGGCAACGTCAGGAGTCGGCCGACCGGACGCCACCCCGGTGCGCCCTGGCGCAGGGCCTCGGCTACGGCCCGGTGACCGGGGTGGACGGCG
>DASUQN010000443.1:0-4130 GCA_036280515.1 Intrasporangium sp.
AGCTCGTCCGCCCCTGGAGGATCCACGGGCGCTTTCCCTTTGCGGGCGAACGGGAATCGAGCCTCCGAACGGACCCTCGTCGTCAGGGTTCGGGTGGGAAGCCGTACTGGCCGTACAGCCGGACGAACCGGGCCAGGGTGAGAACCCGGCGCTGCGCCAGCCCGTCGGCCGTCCTTTCGAACAGAACCACCTGCTCGTGCCCGCCCGCCCCAATCGGCTGCACGAGGCGACCGCCCGTCCGGAGCTGCTCCACCAGCGGTGGCGGAACCGAGGGAAACGCCGCTGACACGACCACCGCGTCATACGGGCGGTGCTCCGGTGCCCCCCGGCTGCCGTCCCGGACGAGCACGGTGACATTGGCGATGCCATGCCGAGTGAGGTTGTGCGATGCCTCCTCGGCCAGGTCCGACCACCGTTCGATGGTCACCACCTCGGCGGCGAGCCGCGCGAGCAACGCGGTCTGGAAGCCGAGCCCGGTGCCGATCTCGAGCACGCGCTCTGCACCGGTCAGTTCGAGTGCCGCGATCATCTGCGCGGACAGTGACGGCTGCGTGGTCACCTGGTCATGGCGGATCGGGATCGGTGCGTCGCGGTAGGCGTCCTCGACATGCTCCGCCGGGACGAACGCGGCCCGCGGAACCTCCCGGATGGCCGCGAGGACATCGTCGTCCCGGACGCCCGCCGCACGGACTCTCCGGGCGAGGTGGTCCGGAGTCAGGGCGCGTCCAGGTCGGCGGGACGGATGGAGATGGGGAAGGGTCGCCGAGTCTCGAAGGTCTCGTCGCCCGACACGTGCGCGACCTCGATGAAGCGGCCGTTCTCGAGGTGCCACGCCGTAAGGGTGAGCGCGTCGTACCTGTGCCCGTCGTCCGGCATCGAGACGAGGTCGGCGCGAGCCAAGGGGCGTGACCGCGGCAGGACCGTCATGGCTCCCATGGTGCCTCCTTCTCCCCACGCCGACCACCGTGCCAAAGTCAGCGCACGGCCGCCGATCCGCGTCCACAGGACTTCATTGACTCGTGGGGCGCCCCAGGTTGCGGCCTGTTCTGCACGAGTCGGCCGAGTCCTGAGAAGGCGCCGGCCTGATCTCAGGCTGAGATAATGCGAATCGGCCGCCGGCCCGTGCCGGCGGCCGATTCGTTGCAGCACTGAACCTGGATGGCACCCGTGTCCCCCAAGCCCCGCACCCTGGTCTCGTACGCGCTGGCGGTCACCCTTGTGGTGGTCGCCGCGTGGCTCGTGCTGTCGGGGCCGCCGGTCTCACCCCAGCCGGTCACGGCGCCACCAGCAGGAACGACGACGAAGAGTTTGACGACATCGACGACCACGACGGCCGGGAATGACCACACCACGGGGGGCAGGACCACCGCGGCGAGACCAACCGAGCCCACCTCACGAGTCGAGGGCACCTGCGTCTCCGGCGAGCCGGCCCGCCTCGTCATTCCCTCGCTCGGGGTCGACGCACCGTTCGAGCAGATCGGCCTGGACCAGGAGGCCCCGCCCGATCACGAGGGCCGCCAGCCGCTCGGCAATCCCAAGGACCGCACCAAGGCCGGCTGGTACGCAGATGGGCCGCGTCCCGGCGAAGGCCGCGGGACGGTGCTGACCAATGGCCACACCTATCGAAACAACTCCGCGATCTTCAGGGAGGACTTCTCGTCCCGCATCGACACGGGCCAGTTGATCCACGTCGAGCAGGACAATGGTTCGACCTGCTCCTACCGGATCCAGCGCGTCTGGCGTGAGGTCGACGCCGCCGACGACTACCCCCGCATCATCCAGTCCGAACACCTGTACAACTTCGAGGGCCCGGAGCGCCTCTTCCTCGCAACCTGCGGTGGCAGCTGGAACTCCGCCGCTCAGGACTACGACCAGATCAGCATGCTCATCGCCACTCCAGCCGACCGCGACTGACGGCTTAGGCTCGGTCCATGCCGCAGGTCAGTGCCGACACCTACGTGCCCATGCCACCGGACGTCGCGCGCCGGCTCGTCGACTCCCTGCCCGCGCTCCCATTGCGCGTGCCACCGCATGTCCGGAGCCTCCACTCCTCGTGGCGCTTTCGCGCTGAGGGTGACGGCACGCTCGCCATCCACGTCATCTCGTATGCCGCTGGGCTCGGTTTCGTCGCAACGCTCGCTCACGAGCCCACCCAGTGGATACTCCGGCGACAGGCGGCCCGGCGCGTGGAACGGCTTGCAGAGGCGGCGCGTTCGCGAAGTGAGGTTGGTTCCGCGTGAATGGAGGCGCCACGTTGGATCGGCGCAGCCGACGACCCGGCTCGACTCTCACCCGCCGTGCCAGGAGGCCAGCTGCTCATCCCTGACCGAGCACCGAACGGCGCGTCCTGCACAGTCCACGTGGGGCGGGGTCAGGAGGACCTCCGTCTGCCGATGAGCCAGCCCAGGACGATGCCGACCGCCGCGGCGACGGCGTAGCCGGCGTACCGCTGGATCAGGACCGGCAGGACTGCCGACCCGAGGTCGAGCGCGTCGTCCTCGGCCCCGATCGCAGGCGACGGGCGCCGCTGTGCGGCTGCAGCAACTGCAGCCGCCTCCGTCTTGGAGCGGTCGACCTCCTCCGCGAGGCTGGGCGGTTCGCCGGTGTCTCGGACCTGCTCCGGCACCGCGTCCTTGACGATCTCGGGCCGGGCGGCTGCTTCCGCAGCATCCTGGACCGTGGCCTCTGGCACCGCGGCGGCGGCCGGCTCACCCCCGAGCTGCTGCTCGATGCAGGCGACGAACTGCCCGAGCAGCTTGTCGGAGACGTCCTGCATGACACCACGGCCGAACTGCGCCGGCTTGCCCGTCACGGCGAGATCGGTGACGACGTCCGCTCGAGCGCCGCCCCCGTCGGGCGTGAGCTGGATCGTCACCGTCGCGCCGGCCGTGCCGTTGCCCCGCTTGTCCTTGCCCTTCGCCTCGATCACCGCCCGGTGGCCCTGGTCGTCCTTGGCGACGAATGACCCGGACCCGGTGTAGAGGAGGGAGATCGGGCCAACCTTGACCTTGACCGTGCCGGAGAAACCGTCGTCAGTCACCTCGGTCACGGTTGCACCCGGGAAGCAGCCTCCGACGCGCTCCAGGTCCATGAACAGGGCCCAGGCGTCATCGACCGAGGTCGGGACGGTGAACGAGTGCGTCAGCTCCATCCGGTGATCATCCCCCCGCTGCGGCCAGGACCGCACGTCGAGTCAGGACCGTGGCGAGGTGCTTCCGGTAGTCCGCCGCGCCGTTGAGGTCTGAGGGCGGGTTGGTGCCCTCGGCAACGCGCGCCACGGCAGCACGCACCGCCTCGTCCGTCGGCGCCTGTCCGACCAGAGCCTCTTCAACGGCCTTGGCGCGCAAGGGGGTCGAGCCCATGTTTGTCAGGCCAACCCGAGCCTCGGCAATCGTGCCGCCGTCCACGCGTACGGCTGCAGCGACTGCGACGATCGACCACTGGTGGCTGACCCGCACGAACTTCTCGTAGTGCGAGCCCCACCCGGTGTGCTTCGGGATCCGGACCTGGGTCAGGAGCTCGCCCTCTCCGACAGCCGTCGTGAAGAGGTCCTCGAAGAAGTCGTCGGCCGCCACCGTGCGGGTCGCGCCATCCGCGCCAGCAACGACGAGCTCGGCACCCAACGCGAGCACTGGTGCGCCGACGTCACCCGCGGGGTCGGCGTGGACGAGTGCGCCCCCGACGGTCCCGCGGCGCCTGATCTGCGGGTCGGCCACCGTCGCAACCGCCTTGGAGAGCAGCCCGGCGTGAGTGGACACGACCTCGGAAGCGAGCACAGCGGCATACGGCGTCATGGCGCCGATGACGATCGTGTCGCCCTCCTCGGAGATCCCGGCCAGCTCAGGAATCCGGCCGAGGTCGACGACGACACTCGGCGTGTTGAGCCGCATGCGCAGGATCGGCAACAGCGACTGCCCACCGGCCAGCACCTTGGCGTCGTCGCCGTGCTCGGCGAGTGCCGCGAGCGCATCGGCAACGGTCGTCGGGGCCACGTAGTCGAACGATGCGGGGATCACTGGGCACCGCCTTCCTGCTCGGGGGTGTCTTGGTTGGGCGCGCCCGCGTCGAAGTGCGGCTGGGCGTCGCCCGAAGAGTCGACCTGGCGCTCCGCGCCTCCGGACTGGATGGCC
>DASUQN010000444.1:0-2819 GCA_036280515.1 Intrasporangium sp.
GCCTGGCTGCGGGGGTTTCGCGTCCATTCACGTACCTAAGATGTACATCAACCACAGATGGCCCCAAACGCAAACCAGCCCCTGCCAGCGTTTGTGCTGGTCAGGGGCTGGTTTGTCGGAGCCGCCTGTCGGAATCGAACCGACGACCTATTCATAACGAGTGAATCGCTCTGGCCGACTGAGCTAAGGCGGCGGGTGCCGAAGCACGGTTGCTGAGTATACGCATGGCCCCGGATCGCCAGGAAATCGAGCGCAGCGCCGGGCCCACGCGGGTTATCCGGCCGGGCACTCCAGCCCGTTCCGGGGCGGCATCGCCCGCACGAGGTAGTCCTCCACCGCACGGTCGGCGCACATGTTGCCGGTCGCGTAGGACCCGTGCACGTCGGCGTCGACCGTGACGAGCCGGGACCTGCTGATCGTGCTGGCGAGGTACTCGGTGTCCTCAATGGGCGTGACGGGGTCGTCCGCGTTGCCGATGACGAGCACGGGAGTCGCGGGCTCGGCGTCGACCATGAGGTTGCTGCGCAGCTCGCCCGTCCAGCCGGTGCACTCGGACGGGCGCGGCGGCTGGATCCTGCCGAAGAGCGGATACTCCTCGAGGACCTTCGGGCTCGGGGTGAGCTCCGACCAGGTCGGCACCGGCCAGTCGGCGCACGTCACGGGCAGGTGGTTCTTGCCGTACGAGGACCCCAGGTAACTGCCGTCGACGTCGCGCCCGACCGACACCATCGCGAACCACGCGAGCTGGCTGCCATCCGCGTCCTCGATGGCCAGCTCCAGCGCGTCGACGAGATAGGGCCACGAACCTGGGTCGAGCAGTCCCTCACCGATCGCGGTGACCGCCCATCCCTCGGTCACCTGGGACAGCGAGTCGAAGTCCGCCGGCAGCGGCACGGTCTCGAGCGAGTCGAGCAGCTCGATCACGGCCGCAGCAGCCAGGTCCGGGTTGTCGCCGAGCGGGCAGGGTCGGTCCTTCCCGCACGTCTCGACGAACTCGGCGAAGAGTGCATCGAACTCGCTCCCCCAGTGCCGTGCGTTGGCGTCGACGTCGCGCTGTGTCACGGAGGGGTCGTCGACCACATCAGGAGACACGGCGGAGTCGAGGACCATGAACCCGACGCGAGAGGTGAAGCGATCGGCGTAGATCGCGCCGATGAGCGTCCCGTAGCTGACCCCGTAGTAGTTGAGCCGCTCGTCGCCGACCGCCTCACGCAGGATGTCGAGGTCGGCCGCAACAGCCTCGCTGCCCATGTTGGCCGCGAGTGGCCCACCGCGTTGCAGGCACCCGTCGACGCGGGCAGCGGCCGCTTCCTTGAGGGACACCTTGCCCTGGGGTGACGGCGGCGTGGGGTCCGCGGCGTACATCCCGTCGAGCTCGTCGTCGGTCAGGCAGTCGAAGCCGGCCGACTCACCGATCCCCCGCGGGTCGAACCCGACGATGTGCCACGCCTCGCGCAGCTCAGCTCCGACGGCGCCTGGCTCCTGGACGAACTCGGTGCCCGATCGTCCCGGGCCACCGGGGTTGACGAACAGCGTCCCCTTGGGCGCAGCCGCCCGGGCAGGGAGCCGGCGCAGGGCGATCTCGACGGTCGGCCCGGAAGGCTCCGAATGGTCCACGGGGACCGTCACCGACGCGCAGTCGAAGTCGCCGTCGTCGGCACACTGCTCCCACCGCGCCTCCTGCGCGTAGAAGCGCCCCAGCCCGGGCGGGTTGGGGTCCACCGCCGCGGCGAAACGGATCCCCGCGTCCGCCGTCGCCGTGGGCGGCACCCCCGAGGTCGATGATTCCGTATGCCGCTGAGCTGGCTCTCGCTCCGCCGTCCCTCCCGGGTCGGCGGGGTCCATCGTCGCGAAGGCCACGAGTACCGCCAGGGACACGATGACCACGCCACCGCGCCGGAGGCCGGTCAACAGGCCTGGTCGGACCGGGGCACGGTCCCCTTGACGAGGTAGCCGTCGACGATGGAGTCCACGCACGAGTTGCCAGCGTAGTAAGTGCCGTGGCCGTCGTCGTCACTGGTCACGAGAATCCCGGAGGCGAGGTCTGCGGCGAGCTGCTTCGTGCCCCCGATGGGCGTCGCCGGATCCCGCAGGTTGCCGATGACGAGGATGGGCGCGGCCCCCTCGCCGAGCGTCGTGCCAGAAGGCTTTCGGACCTCGCCTGGCCAGGTGCTGCAGTTGTCGTAGCGCAGGCCGGTCAGCTGGGACCACAGCGGGTGCTCCGTGCGGGCACGGCGAGACTGCGCCGCGAGCTCGTCGGGGCTGCTCGCCGGCCAGTCCGCGCACCGCACCGGGATCATGGCCTGCAGGTAGGACCCGGGATCGTACTCCCCTGCGCTGCCGCGGCCGACGACGTTCATGGCGTGGGCCAGGAGGATGTCGCCCCTGCCGTCGAAGGCCTCGGTGAGGCCCTTGTTCAGCGTCGGCCAGGACTCCTCCGAGTAGAGGCACATGAAGATGGCGAAGCCGAGCCAGCCCTCGCCGATCGACTCGATGTCACCCCGCGACGTCCGGAGGGGAGCCTGGTCGACGTCGTCGAGCAGGTCGGCGATCCGTTGCTGCGCACCTTCAGCGTCGGTCCCGAGGGCGCAGTCGTCCCGGGTGACGCACCACTCGATGAAGGCGTCGATCGACGACTCGAAGCCCTGGACGTCGTAGCTGAGCTCCTGCTCGTCGGTCTGGTTCGGCGACAACGCTGAGTCGAGGACGAAGCGACCCACCCGCTCGGGGAAGAGATCCGCGTAGAGCGCGCCGAGGACCGTCCCGTAGGAGACCCCGACATAGTTGAGGCGCTCGTCTCCGACGAGGGTGCGCATGAC
>DASUQN010000445.1:0-4150 GCA_036280515.1 Intrasporangium sp.
ATCCGCGAGCAGGCCACGAGGGACTTCGTCAGGTCGGAGCTGCGGGACCTGCTGGGCGAGCTCGAGGAGCGGGCGATCATCCGCCCCGTCGAGGAGCCACGCACCTCACCACGGCAACACACCGACTAGACCCCGCAAACACACCCGCATGTGTCCGGTGGCCCGGCTACAGCAGGGCCTGGCAGCCGATACGCGGGTGTGTTGCTGCCATGGTGGCGTGACGGAGGCCACCCCGGCGGGAGGGCACCGCGGTCGGGCGAGCCGGCCCAGCGGCATACGATGTGTGGCATGTCTGCCCCTGTCCTGCCCAGCCGTGACACCTTGCTCACGGCACTGTCGAAGGTCGACGACCCAGAGATCCGCAAGCCGATCACCGAGCTCGGCATGGTCAAGTCGGTCGAGGTCGACGAAGCAGGGCACGCGGAGCTCGCCATCTACCTGACCGTCTCGGGCTGTCCCATGAAGGAGACGCTGACGCGCGACACGACGGCAGCCCTGCAGGCCGTCCCCGGAGTCACGTCGGTCAACGTCACCCTCGACGTCATGAGCGACGAGCAGCGGGCCACCCTCCGCCAGCAGCTGCGCGGCGGGGCGCCGGAGAAGGAGATCCCCTTCGCCAAGCCCAACTCGCTCACGCGGGTCTACGCCGTCGCGTCCGGCAAGGGCGGGGTGGGCAAGTCCTCGGTCACCGTCAACCTGGCCGCAGCGATGGCCGAGCAGGGGCTGCGCGTCGGGGTCGTGGACGCCGACGTCTACGGCTTCTCCGTGCCTCGCATGCTCGGGGTCGCGCAGCGGCCGACCCAGGTCGACGACATGATCCTGCCGCCGATCTCGTATGACGTGAAGGTCATCTCAATCGGCATGTTCGTCCCCGGCAACCAGCCGGTCGTCTGGCGCGGGCCCATGCTGCACCGGGCCCTGCAGCAGTTCCTCGGAGACGTCTTCTGGGGCGACCTCGACATCCTCCTCCTCGACCTGCCACCCGGCACCGGCGACATCGCCATCTCGGTAGCCCAGCTCATCCCGACTGCCGAGATCCTCGTCGTCACGACTCCACAGCAGGCCGCGGCCGAGGTGGCTGAGCGTGCTGGAGCCATCGCTCTGCAGACCCACCAGCGGATCGCCGGCGTCATCGAGAACATGTCCTGGCTCGAGCTGCCGGACGGCACGCGCCAGGAGATCTTCGGCTCGGGTGGAGGGCAGGCCGTCGCCGAGTCGCTGACCCGCAGCATCGGGGCCCCGGTTCCGCTGCTCGGCCAGATCCCCCTGGACACGACGCTCCGCGAGGGCGGTGACACCGGGAACCCGGTCGTGCTCGGGGCGCCCGACTCCGCCTCCGGCGTGGCCCTGCGTGGCATCGCCCGGGGACTGGCCACGCGGGCCAGGGGCCTCGCCGGCCGCTCGCTCGGCCTCACGCCCGCCGGTCGCTGACAGAGGCTCAGGCCTCGCACCGGACTGCTCGACCGCTGCCGGGAACACACCGAGCACCAGTCAAGCCCCGATGGTTGTTTCCGCCGTCGGTTGGCGACTGCTCGGTCTGTTGCGTGAGGGCCGGAACGGCTGGGAGCGAACCGGCGGGCACCCGAGCCGACTCAGCGGCGTACGGCCTTGGTCAGGTGGCCTCGCTGTCCCAGGGCGTCGCGATGGACGGATCGTGCACCTTGGGAGCGCTCGTGGGCTTGACCGGGGGCGGGCTGTCCTGCTCGGGCGGCGAATTGAGGGCGTCGCGCACGATCTTGCGCGGGTCGTACTGCCGCGGGTCGTACGTGCGCCAGTCCACATCGGAGAACTCCGGGCCCATCTCATCCTTGAGCTGCTGCTTGGCGCGATCGGCCATGGCGCGGGCCTGGCGCACGAAGCGCCCGAGCTTCCCGGCGTACTCCGGCAGCCGCTCAGGGCCGAGCACGAGGATGGCGAGCACACCGAGCAGCAGGATCTCCCACCCGTTGATGTCGAACACTGTCCCTCATCCTCCGCGGCCGTGACGCCTGCGTGCGTCGGCGCCATCATACGTACGCTCCGTGGCCCTTACTCGTCCGGATGTGCCTCGAGGGTCATCTGCAGCTGGCGCTGCTGACCGTCGCGCTCGATGGTCAGCGTCACCGTCTCACCCACCGCACGGGCGCGGATCGAGACGATGAGCTGGTCCGCGGTGCGGATCGGGTTGCCCTCGAAGCTGACGATGACGTCTCCGGCCTGGACCCCTGCCTTGTCGGCGGGGCCATCCGGCGTGACGGCGGTGCCGGAGTCCTGGACCCGGGCCCCGTCGCCGGCGAACGTGCGGTCGAGGAGGACACCGATGACCGGGTGTGTCGCCTTCCCCGTCGCGATGAGCTGGTCGGCGGTGCGGCGGGCCTGATCGCTCGGGATGGCGAACCCGAGGCCGATGTTGCCGGAGGCTGCGGAACCCGAGCCGGGAACCCGGGCGATCGCCGAGTTGACGCCGATCACCTTGCCCGAGAGGTCGAGCAGCGGACCACCGGAGTTGCCCGGGTTGATGGCGGCGTCCGTCTGGATCGCGTTGATGTAGGTCGCCTCGTCCCCAGCTCCGGGCGCGACGGGCCGGTTGAGGGCACTGACGATGCCAGAGGTCACCGTCTGCTCCAGACCGAGAGGGGCACCGACCGCGATGACGGGGTCCCCCACGAGCACCGAGTCCGACGGGCCGAGCTGGAGCGGCGTGAGGTCCGTGCGCTCGATCTTGAGGACGGCGAGGTCGTAGCTCACGTCGCGGCCGACGATCCTGGCGTCCTCGGTCTCACCGTTGCTGAGGACGACCTCGATCACCCCGTTGTTGGCTCCGGCCGCGACGACATGGTTGTTGGTCAGGATGTGACCCCGGTTGTCGATGACGAAGCCAGAGCCCGTGCCCGCCCCGTCGGCGCCGGCGTCGACCTTGACGGTCACCACGCTGGGCACCACGCGGGCGGAGATGTTCGCGATCGACCCGGCCGGCCGCTCAGTCGCACCCGGGCCGGGCTCGGGCAGCGTGCTTCCTTGGGGGAGCACTCGGTCCTCGAGCACCTGGCCGGCCACGCCACCGACGGCTGCGGAGGCGAGGCAGAGTGCCAGCACGCCGGCGACGAACAGGCCCCGTTGGCGCTTCCGCCTCGGGGTGGGCGCCGGCAGGGGCGGACCCACGGGTGCCAGGTGGGGCGCACCGCCCGGGCCCTGGGCCTCGCCCGGCGAGGGGCTTCCCGGATAGGTGTAGGGCAGCCCGACCGGGTAGTCCGGCGGCCGATCCCCGGCTGCGCCCGCGGGGCCAGAGGTGCCTGAGGGGCCAGAGGGGCCTGAGGGGCCAGAATCACCGGATGGGCTCGCGTTGGCACTGGAGGCGGCCGGACCTGCTGGCACGACGGGCGCGGCGGGACCGGCCGGCACGACCGGAGCGCTGTGCCTGGCGCGGTGAGCCTCCTCTGCGAGGGCATCCGCGCGGTCGGAGCCCCACGGGGCGTCGGCGCGCCTGGGGACACCCGGGCCCTCCGTCGGGTGCTCGCCGCGGAACTGCGAGAACCAGCCGTCGTCCTCAGGCTGGTCCTCGCGGCGAGGGATGGGCTGGGTCGGGGTCACCCCGATGGCTCCAGTGTGGTCGACCTCCGCGCCGCGGCCCTCTGTGGGGTCCTGGGATCGCGGCTCGGTGGAGTCGTCGCTCATGGCGCCTATTGTCCCGAAGAGACGAGGAAGATACGAACCGGGGCCTTCGGGGCCGCGGCGTCCGAGCGCGTCGACACGACCCAGAACGACGGTGGTGTCGTCGCGGCACCTTGGCCCGACTGCTCGGTCGCGGCTCCGGCCCCAGTCGCCGCCGGAAGCGAGGGCAGCACCGGACGGTAGTTGAGCCCGGGGCCGAGGCTCGCGACGCCGGCAGGCACCCGGACCGATGGCGTGCGCGGGCCTGTGCTTCCGGGGAGGGGCGAGACGGCCAGGCCCCAGGCGGCGGCCACCGAGGCACCCGCTGCGAGAGACGCGATCACGGCCGCGCGCATCGGGGAGCGGTGCAGGGCCGGTGCCGTCGGCGCGACGGTCGAGAGGGGCTCGGGGACTCCGGCGGGAAGGATGGCACGGCCTCCCCAGGCGAGCGGCCCGAGCGGGATGCGAGGACCGGGCGTCGGCGGCGCGGTGGGCCCGGGTGTGGCAACAGGCGGAGCCG
>DASUQN010000446.1:0-6581 GCA_036280515.1 Intrasporangium sp.
GGAGACGGACCCTGAGCCCGGCGCGGACGTGGCGCGTGAGGCGGCGACCGTGCTGCGGCGCGGCATCGAGGAGCGGCGAGGGTCGCCCGTGGCCCAGCTGTCAGCGACCTTCAGCCTCGGTGCAGGTCACCGGGTCACCGGCCTCACGGGCAACGCCGACGGGCAGCCTCCCGAGCCCACCCCGGCGACCTTCGACAGGCTCAACCAGGTCTTCGCCCGTCTCGGCGAGCATCCGGCGACTGCGGATGTCCGGGCCGTTCGGATTCGTCTCGGCGAGGGAGCCGACGAGATCGAGCTGTCCGGCGGCTGAGGTCAGAGGGCGCTGGGTCTGGCCAGCGCCACGGCGAGGACGAGCAGCTGCACGGCGATGACGGCGTCGACGACGCGCCAGGCCGCGGGCCTGGTGAAGAACCTGCCGAGACGCGCTGCCCCGAAGCCGACGAGGGGGAACCAGACGGCGCTCGCCAGGACCGCGCCGGCTCCGAACGTCCATCGACCGGGGTCCCCGTGGGCGACGGCGAGCGAGCCGATGAGGACCATCGTGTCGAGGTAGACGTGCGGGTTCAGCCACGTCAGCCCGACGGCGCTGAGGACGGCACGACGGGGTGAACGCTCGGCAGGACCGTCCGTGGCGAGGGCGGCCGGCCGGGCGGCTCTTCGCAGCGCCATGACGGCATAGCCGACCAGGAACGCGACACCGAGCCACCGGACCACCTCGAGCATCCATGGTGCTCGGGCTGTGACCGCACCGACTCCTGCGACGCCCGCAACGATGAGCACCGCGTCCGAGACCAGGCACACGAGCACGACGGGCAGCACCCAGCGTCGGGCGAGTCCGGTCCGCAGGACGAAGGCGTTCTGCGCGCCGATGGCGACGATGAGGCTGGCGCCGGTGCCGAAGCCGGCGAGCGCGGGGGAGAGGGCGGTCACACGCCGACGCTAGAGGCCGACCGTTGCTAAGGCCAGCGAATGTTTCTGAAGCATCGTTAGCATCGCTTCATGGATCTCGACCAGCTCCGGGCCTTCGTCGCCGTGGTCGACCACGGGACGTTCGACGCGGCCGCCCGGACCCTCCACGTGACGCCGTCGGCCATCAGCCAGCGCATCAAGGCCCTCGAGACGGCGGCGGGTGCGGTCCTCGTGCAGCGGACCAAGCCGGTGCGGCCCACCGAGAGGGGCCTCGCCGTGCTCCGGCAGGCCAGACAGCTGCTCCACATCGCCGACGAGACGGTGCAGCAGCTGCGCGCTCCTGACGTCTCGGCAGCCGGCCGGATCCGCATCCCCATCGTCGTCAATGCCGACTCGATCGCGACGTGGTTCGCAGCGGCGGTGACGACGATCGGCACGGCCGGGGAGGTCGAGCTCGAGGTCCGTCGGGACGACGAGCACGTCACCGCCGACCTGCTGCGCTCCGGTGAGGTCATGGCCGCGGTGACGACCGAGCCGCGACCCGTCCAGGGCTGCTCCGTCAGGCGCCTTGGCGCCATGACCTACCGGGCCAGGGCGGCGCGGTCGTTCGTCCGCCGCTGGTTCCCCGACGGCGTCGACCGCGCCGCGCTGGCCGCGGCCCCGGTCGTCCAGTTCGACCGGAAGGACCGGATGCAGATCGGGCTGGCCGAGCGTCTCGGGATCAATGGCCCACTGCCACAGACGTTCGTGCCGGACTCGACGCAGTTCGTCGCTGCGGTGCGGGCAGGCGTGGGATGGGGCATGGTCCCTGACCTGCAGGATCCGCGCGACGCCCTCGTGACGCTCGACCCCACGTGGACGGCCGAGGTGACGCTCCACTGGCAGGTCTGGCGGGTCGCCTCCGATGCCCTCGACGCCGTCACGGCCGCGGTCGTCTCCGCGGCGGCCGGCATCAGGTGAACGGGGACGAGGGGTGCGGTCCCCCGTGACCATGGTTGCCGCTTGGGTGGGCCATACTGCCGATCGTGAAGCTCATCCAGGCCACCGGTGTCCCCGAGTCCCTCGCCCGAGTCGACGAGCCGGCGAACCCGCCCGTTCGCGTCGGGCTCGTCCAACACGCCTGGGGCGACGACCCAGCAGCCCTCGTGGAGACGCTCCGCGACGGGATCCGGACGGCGGCCGAGGCGGGGTCGACGGTCGTCTTCCTCCCGGAGCTGACCCTCTCGCGCTACCCGGCCGACACGGTGCCGGAGGGGACACCCAGCGACATCGCCGAAGACCTCGAAACCGGCCGGACGGTGACCTTCGCCCGTGACGCGTCTCGGGACTTCGGCATCCACGTGCACGCGTCGCTGTACGAGCGGGCTGATCATGGTGACGGACTCGGCTTCAACACAGCGGTGATCGTCGCCCCTTCCGGGGAGATCGTCGCGCGGACGCGCAAGACCCACATCCCCGTGACGGCGGGCTACTACGAGGACAAGTACTTCCGGCCGGGTCCGGCGGAGGACGCCTATCCGGTCGTGGAGCTCACCGATCCGGAGGTGCGGGTCGGCCTGCCCACGTGCTGGGACGAGTGGTTCCCGGAGGTCGCACGGCTCTACTCCCTCGAGGGAGCGCAGGTGCTGTGCTACCCCACGGCGATCGGCTCCGAGCCCGATCATCCGGACTTCGACACCCAGCCCCTCTGGCAGCAGGTGATCGTCGGCAACGGCATCGCCAACGGCCTGTTCATGGTCGTCCCGAACCGCTACGGCACGGAGGGCCTCATCACCTTCTACGGGTCGTCGTTCATCTCCGATCCCTACGGGCGGGTCCTCGTCCAGGCGCCTCGCGACGAGGCGGCCGTGCTGGTCGCCGACCTCGACCTGGCGCAGCGGCAGGACTGGCTGGACCTCTTCCCGTTCCTCTCGACGCGGCGTCCGGACTCCTACGGCGCCCTCGTCGAGCCGATCCGCGTCGAGCACCAGCGCCGCGTGTGAGAGGCCTGCCGTGACCCGCTGGACGATGCCATCGGAAACCGCTCCGCACGAGTGCACGTGGATGGCCTGGCCGAGCCAGGGCTACACGCTCGGAGACACCGATGAGGAGGTGGAGAAGGCCCGCCGCACCTGGGCCGCGGTGGCGAACGCCGTGGTGGAGTTCGAGCCGGTCCGGATGGTGGTCGTGCCGGATGACGAGGCCGTCGCGAGGCGGTACCTGCACCCTGACGTCCAGCTGCTCGTCGCGGCACTCGACGACGCGTGGATGAGAGACATCGGACCGACCTTCGTCCTCGGCGACGACGGCCGGCTCGGTGCGGTCGACTGGGTCTTCAACGGGTGGGGTGCCCAGTCGTGGGCGTCCTGGGAGCACGACTCGAAGATCGGCGCGTTCGTTGCGGCGCAGACGCCGGCCGAGCCCATCCCCTCGACGCTCGTCAACGAGGGCGGCGGCATCCACGTCGACGGCCTCGGCACCGTGCTCCTGACCGAGACCGTGCAGCTGGACCCCGGGCGCAATCCGTCCCTGACCAGGGCGGACGTCGAGGCCGAGCTCGCCCGGACCATCGGGGCGACGCACGCGATCTGGCTGCCGCGAGGGCTGACCCGGGACTACGACGAGTTCGGGACCCGCGGACACGTCGACATCGTGGCGACGATCCCGTCCCCCGGGGTGATCCTCCTGCACGACCAGGAGGATGATGCGCATCCCGACCACGCCGTCTCGAGGCAGCTGCGCGAGCTGCTGTCGGATGCTCGCGATGCGCGAGGCGAGCGGTTCGACGTCGTTGGCGTGCCGGCCCCGAAGACCCTTGCCGACGAGGGCGGCCCGGTCGACTGGTCCTACATCAACCACCTCGTCGTGAACGACGCCGTCATCGCCTGCACCTACGACGATCCGCAGGACGACCGGGCGCTGGGGGTGCTGGCGGACGCCTACCCCGGCCGGCGAGTGGTCGGCGTGGACGCCCGGCCGCTGTTCGACCGGGGCGGCGGGATCCACTGCATCACGCAGCAGCAACCCGCCGTCTGAGCTGCTCGGTCCGGTCGCAGGTCGTGTCGCACCCGGTGTCGCTCAGACCCCACCAGCTGCGACATCGAGTGCGACCGGACCGGGCCCCCGGTGAGGGGACGCGTGGGAGCCGGCCCAGCGGCATACGACATCGTCTCGTCGAGTGGGCAAAAGGCCCGTTTTGGGCGTTCCGCGACGCGCCTACTGGCGAGAAGGCTTGACGTGGCGGGCGTACGGGTCCATATTCGTCGCGTTCCTTCGCGGGACTCCCGGTTCGGGAGGTGTCGAGGTCTTCGATCTTCGCCTCTTGACCCGGCTGGACACTCCTGTCCTTTCGCGGTAGGCTAGGCCTTTGCGCTGCCCATGCCCCCTCGACACGAACGCTCAGCCGCGTCCCATCTGCCGTGCCGCCCGCACGGATCACGCCCTGAGTCCCGTGCGCGGAGCCATGCGCAGTGCGCATGATGAAGACGAAAAGGCCCGTGGAAGGACCCTCCTTGGCTGCCGCGCGTACTGCGACGAACATGTCCACCGCACAGACTCCCTCCGGGCGTCTGTCCTTCGCGAAGATTCGCGAACCCCTCGAGGTCCCCGACCTCCTGGCCCTTCAGACGGAGAGCTTCGACTGGCTGCTCGGCAACGAGCGCTGGCAGGCTCGCGTCGCCGCGGCCAAGGCCGAGGGCCGCACCGATGTCCCTGACCGTTCCGGCCTCGAGGAGATCTTCGAGGAGATCTCCCCGATCGAGGACTTCAGCGGCTCGATGTCGCTGTCGTTCCGCGACCACCGCTTCGAGGAGACGCGCAAGACGATCGAGTCGTGCAAGGAGCGCGACCAGACCTACGACGCGCCCCTCTTCGTCACCGCCGAGTTCATGAACGCCCAGACGGGTGAGATCAAGAGCCAGACGGTGTTCATGGGTGACTTCCCGCTCATGACCGAGCGTGGCACGTTCATCATCAACGGCACCGAGCGTGTCGTCGTCTCGCAGCTCGTCCGCAGCCCGGGCGTCTACTTCGAGCGCACGCCCGACAAGACGTCCGACAAGGACATCTACACGTCCAAGATCATCCCGAGCCGTGGCGCCTGGCTCGAGTTCGAGATCGACAAGCGCGACATGGTCGGCGTGCGCGTCGACCGCAAGCGCAAGCAGTCCGTCACGGTGCTGCTCAAGGCCCTCGGCTGGACCGAGGCGCAGATCCTCGAGGAGTTCGGCGACTTCGAGTCGATGCGCCTGACGCTCGAGAAGGACCACACCCAGGGCCAGGACGACGCGCTGCTCGACATCTACCGCAAGCTGCGCCCGGGTGAGCCCCCGACGAAGGAGGCCGCGCAGACCCTCCTCGACAACCTCTACTTCAACTCGAAGCGCTACGACCTCGCCAAGGTCGGTCGCTACAAGATCAACAAGAAGCTCGGTCTCGACGGCTCGATCAACGACTCGACCCTGTCGGTCGACGACATCGTCGCGACCATCAAGTTCATCGTCACCCTGCACGACGGCCAGACGTCGATGAAGGGCGTCAAGGCCGGCGCCGAGATCGACGTGCCCGTCGAGGTCGACGACATCGACCACTTCGGCAACCGCCGCATCCGGTCGGTCGGCGAGCTGATCCAGAACCAGGTCCGCACCGGCCTGAGCCGCATGGAGCGCGTCGTCCGCGAGCGCATGACAACGCAGGACGTCGAGGCGATCACGCCGCAGACGCTGATCAACATCCGGCCCGTCGTCGCCTCCATCAAGGAGTTCTTCGGCACGAGCCAGCTGTCGCAGTTCATGGACCAGAACAACCCGCTCGCGGGTCTGACCCACAAGCGTCGCCTGAACGCGCTGGGCCCGGGCGGTATCTCCCGGGACCGCGCCCAGATGGAGGTCCGCGACGTCCACCACTCGCACTACGGCCGCATGTGCCCGATCGAGACGCCGGAAGGCCCGAACATCGGTCTCATCGGCTCGCTCGCGAGCTTCGGGCGGATCAACGCGTTCGGCTTCATCGAGACGCCGTACCGCAAGGTGACCGGCGGTGTCGTGACGGACGAGGTGCACTACCTGTCGGCCGACGAGGAGGACAAGTTCGTCGTCGCCCAGGCCAACGCCGCCGTGGACGACAAGGGCCGCTTCGTCGACGACCGGGTCCTCGTCCGGACCAAGGGCGGCGAGGTCGAGCTCATCCCCGGCGACGACGTCGACTACATGGACGTCTCGCCGCGCCAGATGGTGTCGGCCGCGACGGCGATGATCCCCTTCCTCGAGCACGACGACGCCAACCGGGCCCTCATGGGCGCCAACATGCAGCGTCAGGCGGTCCCGCTCGTCAAGAGCGAGGCCCCGCTCGTGGGCACCGGCATGGAGTTCCGCGCCGCGCTCGACTCGGGCGACGTCGTCCGGGCCGACAAGGCCGGTGTCGTCCAGGAGGTCTCCGCCGACCTGGTCACCATCGCCAACGACGACGGCACCTACCAGACCTACCGGGTGGCCAAGTTCGACCGGTCCAACCAGGGCACGAGCTACAACCAGGTGGTCCGCGTCGACGAGGGTCAGCGTCTCGAGGCCGGTGCGGTCATCGCCGACGGTCCCGCGACCGACGGCGGCGAGATGGCGCTCGGGCGCAACCTGCTCGTCGCCTTCATGTCGTGGGAGGGCCACAACTACGAGGACGCGATCATCCTGTCCCAGCGG
>DASUQN010000447.1:0-2573 GCA_036280515.1 Intrasporangium sp.
GCGAACACGCTGTCCCCGAGCTCCGGCGCGATGCCCGGCCCGTTGTCGGCCACCCTCAGGACCGCCTCCCCGCCGTCGTCGGAGAGGTGCGCGCCGACGGTCACCGTGGTGCCCTCCGGGGTGTGCCGTCGGGCGTTGTTCAGCAGGTTGGTGACGACCTGGTGCAGCCGCTGCTCGTCGCCGGGCACGATGACCGGTTCCTCGCCCAGGTCCATCACCCATCGATGGCTCGGCGAGAGGACCCGGACGTCGCCCACGGTCTCCAGCACCAACCTGGTCAGGTCGACCTCGGCACGCTCGAGCGGACGCCCGGAGTCCAGCCGGGCCAGCAGCAGCAGGTCCTCGACGAGCGAGGACATCCGCGCCGCCTCGACCTCGACCTTCCCCATGGCGTGCCCCAGGCGGGCGGCGTCCGGGGCCGTCGTACGGCGGCTGAGCTCGGCGTACCCGTTGATCGTCGCCAGCGGCGTGCGCAGCTCGTGCGAGGCGTCGGCGACGAACTGCCGCACCCGCTGCTCGCTGCGGTGCCGCTGGTCCAGCGCCTGCTCGACCTGGCCGAGCAGGGTGTTGAGGGCGGCTCCGACGCGGCCGACCTCGGTGCGCTCGTCCGTGAGCGAGTCCGGCACCCGCGCGGTCACGCCGACCTCCCCGCTGGCCAGCGGCAGGCCGGCCACCTCGTGGGCGGTGCGGGCGACCTGGCGCAGCGGCCGCAGCTGGCACCGTACGACGACCAGCCCGACCGCACCGGCCACGAGGACGCCGCCGAGGGAGAACGCCGTGCCCAGGCGGCGCACGCTTGTCACCGTCTCGTCCACCTCGTCGGTGGGCAGCCCGCTGACCACGGTGACCGGCCCGACCTCCCTGGCCAGGGCACGGTAGCTGCCGAGCCCGGGGAGCTCGACGGTCTGCGGCTCGTCCCGCATGATCCCGGCGAGGGCGTCCATCGCGCCGTCGGACAGCGCCTCGCGCTCGCCGGTCGAGGTGACGACTCCGCCGATGCTCGCGTTCCCGGCGAGGTACGCCGTCACCGTGCGCGTGTCCTGGAAGGCGCCGTCGATGGTGGGCAGGCCTCGCCGGCGGAGCGGTCCGCCGCTGACCACCCCCACCTCGCGGGAGGCCGACTCGGCGACCTGGTCGTCGAGCTGGCCGGTCAGGTAGGAGCGGAGCGCCACCGTGGTCGCGGCCGTGATCACGATGCCGAGCACCGCGACGAGCGCCACCGTCGCGGCCACGACCCGGCCGGTCAGCGAGGAGGGCAGCAGCCGGGGCACGATCAGCCCACGGGCTTCAGGACATAGCCGGCACCCCGCATGGTGTGGATCATCGGCTCCCGTCCGGCGTCGACCTTCTTGCGCAGGTAGGAGATGTAGAGCTCCACCACGTTTGCCTGGCCGCCGAAGTCGTAGTTCCACACCCGGTCGAGGATCTGGGCCTTGGAGAGCACCCGGCGCGGGTTCCGCATCAGGTAGCGCAGCAGCTCGAACTCGGTGGCGGTCAGGACGATCTCCTCACCGTCGCGGTGGACCTCGTGGCTGTCCTCGTCCAGCGACAGGTCGCCCACCCGCAGCACCGTGCTGTCCGGTCGGCGGCTGGCGCCGCTGCGCCGCATCAGCCCCCGCAGCCGGGCCACGACCTCCTCGAGGCTGAACGGCTTGGTGACGTAGTCGTCGCCTCCGGCCGTCAGCCCGGCGATGCGGTCCTCGACCGCGTCCCTGGCCGTGAGGAAGAGGACCGGGACGTCCGGCAGGTGCGCACGCGTTCGACGGAGCACCTCCATGCCGTCGAAGTCCGGCAGCATCATGTCGAGAACGACGGCGTCGGGGCGCGTCGTCCTCGCTGCGTCCACCGCCGTCGAGCCGGTGTGGGCAACCTCGGTCTCCCACCCCTCGTAGCGCAGGGCCATGCTCACCAGCTCTGCGATGTTGGCCTCGTCGTCCACGACCAGCACCTTGAGCGGGCTGCCGTCGGGACGGGTCAGGTCGGAGGTCCTGGGCACGACGCCAGCGTGGCCGACGAAGTTGAGACTTCCCCTGGGTGGACCCTGTGAGCCTGCTGTGAATGCCGCCACCGCGGCCGCGCCACGGACCGGCCGGCGGAGCAGCGCCCTTGGCGTCGATCAGAAGTCCAGCGCCTCGCGGATCAGCGGGCAGGTCATGCAGTGCCCACCGCCCCGGCCTCGACCCAGCTCGGCCCCGACGATCGTGATCACCTCGACGCCCGCCTTCCGGAGCAGCGTGTTGGTCAGCGTGTTGCGGTCGTAGGTGAAAACCACACCCGGTTCGAGCGCGACGGCGTTGTTGCCACTGTCCCACTGCTGCCGCTCGGACTGGTAGACGTCACCGCCGGTCTCGATGACCCGGAGCGAGTCCAGCCCGAGAGACCGGGCGACCACGTCGACGAACGGCGTGGACCCCTCGTCGACGACCTCGACGCCGGGGGCCGCGTCCGACGGCATCAGCGTGAACGTGTGCACCGCATCCATGATCGTCGGGTAGAGCGTGACGATGTCGCGGTCGACGAAGGTGAACACCGTGTCGAGGTGCATCGCGGCGCGCAGCTTCGGCATGCCGGCC
>DASUQN010000448.1:0-4583 GCA_036280515.1 Intrasporangium sp.
CCAGCCCACCGACCCCACCGAACAGCTCTGTCAGGCGTGTGGACAGGGACGGATCGTCGACGGCTACTGCGACCACTGCGGCACGCCGCCGCCTGACCCCCGCAACCACTACGTCGAGGCGCCCGCGCCCTGGGTCGGCGGGGTGTGCGACATCGGCAAGCGGCACGCGCGCAACGAGGACGCCATGGCGCTCAGCGCCGCCGATGCCGCGGGCAGTCGAGCGGTGCTCGTCGTCTGTGACGGCGTCTCCATGGCTACCGACTCGCACATCGCCTCGCTCGCCGCGGCCCGGGCCGCGCGTGCGGTGCTCGACCAGCCCCTGCCCAAGGGCGTGGGGACGCCGGAGGCCTGGGCTGCGGCCGCGGCCAAGGCGCTCACGACCGCCGTGGCCACGGCCAACGACGCGGTGCGAAACGCGGTCGACGGCGAGGTGGAGAACCCGCCCTCGTGCACGATCGCCGCGGCGGTCATCGAGGACGGCGTCGTCATCGCCGGGAACGTCGGCGACAGCAGGGTCTACTGGCTGCCCGACGGCTCCGAGCCCCCGCGCCAGCTCGGCCAGGACGACTCGTACGCCGACGAGCAGATCCGTGCCGGCATGCCACGCGAGGCCGCCGAGAACGGCCCGCACGCACACTCGATCACCCGATGGCTCGGCACCGACGCGCCCGACGACCTCGCACCCCACCTGACGACGCTGTCCGCCACGGAGGCGGCCCGCGGCTGGCTCCTCGTGTGCTCGGACGGGTTGTGGAACTACTGCTCGGCCCCCGAGGACATGCGCGTGCTCGTCCACAACATGGTCGAGCAGGTCGGCGGCGACGCCGACCCGACGGCGGTGGCCCAGGCGCTCGTCGACTTCGCGAACGAGCAGGGCGGACGCGACAACATCACGGTTGCCCTTGCTCGACTCGCTGGGCAAGGATCACAGGAGACGACGGGCGCGGTGGCGGCCGCGCCAGAGGAAGGTGACCAGATCGATGGCTGACTTCACTGCCGAGGTGTTCCAGAACGAGTTCCTCCCCGACGGGGGGACCGACGTGCACGCGATCGTGCGCATCACGTCGACTGGCGCCTCGACCGCCGCGTCGGTGGGCGTCGTCGACCCGAACTCGGCCGCTGAGGTCATCCTCATCGACACGTCCGGCTCGATGGGCCGGCGCGGGGTGATGGAGGCCGGTCACGCCGCCAAGGCCGCCCTCAACGAGATCGTCGACGGGACGCTCTTCGCCGTCGTCTCCGGCAACGGGACTGCGCAGATCGTCTACCCCTACGCCCACCAGGGCGCCCTGGCCATCATGTCGTCGCACACCCGGACCGAGGCGCACCGCGCCGTCGAGGGCCTGCGGGCCCAGGGCGGCACCGCGATGGGCACCTGGCTCACGCTCGCGCGGCAGATCTTCGAGACCGTCCCGCACGTGACGAAGAAGCACGCGATCCTGCTCACCGATGGCGTCAACGAGGGTGAGACGCCCGCCTCGCTGCAGGCCGCGATCCAGTCCTGTATCGGCGCGTTCCAGTGCGATGCCCGCGGCGTCGGGGACCAGTGGCGCGTCGACGAGGTGCGCGCGATCTCGTCGGCCCTGCTCGGCTCGGTCGACCTGATCCCGGAGCCCGAGGCGATGGCCGCCGAGTTCCAGTCGATGATGCGCGCCTCGATGGCCCGAGGCGTCGCCAGCGCCGAGCTGCGCGTGTGGGCTCCGCAGGGGGCCGAGCTGCTCTTCGTGCGCCAGGTGTCGCCGACGCTCGAGGACCTGACGGCGCGCCGCACCCAGGTCAACGCACTGACGGGGGCCTATCCGACAGGGGCGTGGTCCGACGAGAGTCGCGACTACCACGTGGCCGTTCGGCTGCCGGCGCGCACCCTGGGGCAGGAGCAGCTGGCCGCGCGGGTGTCGCTGTCGCTCGGCGCGGAACCGGTGGCGCAGGGCCTCGTCAAGGCGAAGTGGAGCAATGATGACGCCCTGACGACCCGGATCGACCCGGCCGTCGCCGCCTACACCGGACAGGCCGAGCTCGCCCAGGTCATCCGGGAAGGCTTGGCCGCCAAGGCCGCCGGCCACGACGAGGTCGCGACGGCCAAGCTCGGCCGCGCCGTGCAGCTCGCCGACCAGACCGGCAACGACGAGATGACGACGCGCCTGAAGAAGGTCGTCGAGATCGACGACGCCGACGCGGGGACGGTGCGCCTGAAGAAGAGCGCGTCCAAGATCGACGAGATGTCCCTTGACACGGCGTCGACGAAGACGAGCCGGGTGCGCCGATGACGGTCACGTGCCCGAACGGCCACCAGTCCCAGGCCGACGACTACTGCGACGTCTGCGGGTCGCCGATCGACGTGTCCGCCCAGTCGGGTGCCGCGGCCTCCTCGAGCGTCGCGGGTACCACCGGGTCGTATGCCGCTGAGCCGGCTGCCGCGCCGACGCCCGGTGCCGCTCCGGCTGGGTCCGCCGCAGATTCGGCGGCCACCGCCGAGCCGGAGTCGCTCGAGTGCCCCAACTGCGAGGCGCAGAATCCGCCGGGGGCGCTCTTCTGCGAGGCGTGTGGCTACGACTTCACGACGGGGGCGATGCCGCGCGTGGCCGGCGAGGCGGCACCTCCTGCACAGTCAACGGAAGGGGACATCGGGGACGTGGGGGACCTCGGGGAGGCCAAGGAGGCCGAGCAACCGTCGAGTCCGCAGAACGCGCCCGGTGCTGCCATGTCGAGTGGGCAGAACGCGTCGGCCAAGGAGGCTGGGTCGTTCGACTGGCTCGCCGAGGTGTGGATCGACCCGGACTGGTACCGGACCCAGGAGGTCGATGACCCGTGCCCCTCGCCCGGACTGCCGCTCATCATCCCGCTTCGCTCGCGCAGCGTCCTCATGGGCCGGGTCAGCCAGAGCCGCAACACGCACCCCGAGATCGATCTGTCGTCGGATCCCGGGGTGAGCCGACGACATGCCCAGCTCACGACGGACGGCACCCGATGGTTCGTCGAGGATCTCGGCAGCTCGAACGGCACGTTCGTCGGCGCGGCGGCGGGCCCGCTGCCGGACGACCCGATCGCCGTCGGCCCGAAGACCGAGCTGGACGATGACGACCGGCTCTACGTCGGTGCGTGGAGCCGCGTGGTCGTGCGCAGGGCAACCCCTGACGAGGTCGACGCCTACGCCTGACGCCCGGGTACCCACCCGCCGCACCGCACCCGAGCACCCACCCGAGCACCCGAGCACCCACCCGCCGCAACACGCCCGGCTCCTCTGAACGCACCCCTGTAGCAACACGGGTGAGTTCCGAGGAGCCGGGCGTGTTGCATATTCCTCGAGGTAACTTGAACTTTTCCTGAACCGGCGCGCCATGAGGGCCGTCAGCGATCTATGGTGTGCCCTGTGACGGAACGGTCTCCCCTCCCGGACCTCGTCGACACGCCACAGACCATCGTCGTGACGGGCGTCATGGCGGCCGGCAAGTCGACGGTCTCCCAGCTGCTCGCCGAGCGCTTCAGCAGGGCGGTTCACCTGCGAGGTGACGAGTTCCGGCGCGTCGTCGTCAGCGGCCGCGTCGACATGTCACCGCACGGCGACCCCGAGGCGGTGCGCCAGCTCGCGCTGCGGCACCGGCTCGCTGCCCAGGCCGCCAACATCTACGTCGAGGGCGGCTTCACCGTCGTCGTCCAGGACCTCTTCGTGGGGGCCAGCCTCGAGCCCTTCCTCGCGCAGCTGCGCGACCCGGTCAGCCTCGTCATGCTCGCGCCCGACGTGTCGACCGTCATGCGCCGGGAGGCCGAACGCACCAAGACCGGTTATGGAGAGCTGTGGTCCATCCGGGACTTCGACCACAAGGTGCGGACGGAGACACCCAAGATCGGGCTGTGGCTCGACAGCTCGCAGCAGACGCCCGACGAGACCGTCGACGAGATCATCCGGCGGCTGCCCGAGGCAGGGATCCGCTGAATGGCGACGCAGCTGACCATCGGCCAGGTCGCGGAGCGCACGGGGGTCGCCACCTCGGCGCTGCGCTACTGGGAGGCGCTCGGCCTGATCTCATCGGTCCGCACCACCGGCAACCAGCGACGGTACGAGCGCCCGATGATCCGGCGCGTGTCCTTCATCCGCGCCGCCCAGCGCGTCGGCCTGTCCCTCGAGGAGATCAAGGAGGCGCTGGCGACCCTGCCGGACTCCCGGACCCCGACGGCGCGGGACTGGGAGCGGCTGTCCGCGGCGTGGCGCACCAGGCTCGACGAGCAGATCCGGCGCATCGAGCGGCTCCGGGACCGGCTCGACGGCTGCATCGGCTGCGGCTGCCTCAGCCTGACGACGTGCGCCCTGAACAACCCCCACGACGAGCTCGCCACGCTCGGCCCGGGACCACACCGCCTCGACCCCTGAGCTCACTCAATCGAGTCAATGACCCGAATCCTGTTCACTCGATCGGGGTGGGGGTGGCGTGGGTAGTCACGTGACGTGCTCTTCGCGGTCCCGGCGGAGGAGCAGCCACAGGATGACGAGCGGGACGACGAGCCCACCGATCCCGAAGAGGAGAAACCGGCCGAAACCATCCAGCTGCTCGACGAGCCACGAGAAGTTCTGCCCGAAGAAGCCG